>JBGTRS010000580.1:0-2835 GCA_041940665.1 Pyrinomonadaceae bacterium
TTGGCTTCCGTCGCATCTTCGTTGAGCCAATTTTGATAAGCCTGAAAATTCGTTTCCCGGCCGAGGAAATCTTCGACGAGTTGCTCGGCGGGTTTTGATCCGCCCGGAGCGAGCACCATCCGGCGGTAGCGTTCGGCGACGTCCTGTTTCATCAAGTTCGATCTGTCGAATTCGCTGAACAGGTCTTTGGCCAGCACGAGCGACCACATATACGTGTAATAGATCGCCGAATAGCCGTCGAGATGCCCGAAGGCAGCTTGAAAATGCGTTCCGTCAACAAACGGGAACGGCGAATACTGATCGGCGATGGATTTGACGAGGGCATCGGTGTTGACCTTTTCGGGTTCGCGGTCGTAGATGCTCAGAGACAATCTGGCATATTCCATCTGCCGCAGAACATACATTCCCTTGCCAAAATCGCTTGCCCGATTCATCTGTTTGACCAGCGAGACCGGAATCGGTTCGCCCGTTTTGTAATGCTTGGCAAAGGTCTGCAAAGTGGCCGCATCTTTCGTCCATTCTTCAAGAAGCTGTGAAGGTGCCTCGACAAAATCCCATTCGGTCGAAATCCCGCCGATGCCGATCCACTGCTGACGGCCGGCAAAAAGTGAATGGATGAGATGACCGAATTCGTGGAAAAAAGTTTCGACATCGTCATATTCGAGCAACCCCGGATTGTCCTTGGTCGGTTCGGGGAAATTGCAGACGAGCGTTGATTCGGGTATCTGTTTTCCGGCAACGCCCGTTCTCACACCGAAATGAGCGGCGTGACTGTATTTGCCTTCCCGCGGGTGCATATCGAGATAAAAACGTCCGACGAGTTTGCCGTTCTCGAACATTTCCCAGCATTCGACCGACGGATGCCAGACGGGGACATCTTTGCGTTGTCGGAACTCGACGCCGAAAAGTTTGCTCGTCACATCCAAAACGCCTTGTTTTACCTTGTCATATTGAAAATACGGGCGGACGCTTTGCGAGTCGAAACTGTAGTTTTCCTTGCTGACGAGTTCCGTGTAGTAACTCGATTCCCAGCGGTTGACGACCTTTGCGTCCGCGTCGTCTTTCCTTTTACGTTCAAGGAGTTCGTTATATTCGCTTTTTGCTCTGTCTTGGGAAGCGTTGACGATTCTGGTGATAAAATCCGAAGCGTTCTTGGCGGATTTGATCATTTTATCGGCGGTCACAAAATCAGCGTAACTGTCGAAACCGAGCAGTTTGGCGAGTTCGTAACGCTTTTTCGCCAGACGGTCGAGCACGTTGATGTTTTCGGGATACGCCCGGTTGTTGTAGGCGAGATACATTTCCTTCCTGAGCTTTTCGCTTTTCGCATAGGAAAAAACGGGCAGAGCATCCGGGTAATCGGTCGTTAAAACGATCTTGCCGTCTTCGTTCGGTTTGTGCGAGTCAATAAAATCCTGCGGCAAGCCCGCTAGTTCTTCGACGCTGTCAACCGTCACGGTTCGTTTGCCGTTGCGGATATTGCGGGAAAATTCCTGACCGATCAAGGTTATCTCGTCGTTGAGAGCCTTGATCTTCCGGCGGGTTTCTTCATCCTTATCAACGCCGGCGAGCCGGAAACTCCGCAGTGTTTTTTCGACGTAAAATTTCGTTGCCGCGTCCGCTCCGCTTAGGTCTATTTGCAAAAGGGCGTCATAAACGCCGCGATTCAGTGATAATTCCGTATAAAACGCCGAAACCTTCTGCGAAATTTTTTCCGCCGTTTCCCGTAAATCCTTGTCGGGATGCACATTCTCGATCAAACCCGCCTGATTTCCGGCCGCATCGAGCAGCGTCTGAATCTCATCATACGGCACGAGCGTATTTTCAACCGTTCGCTTGCCTTTAACCGCAAGCATTTTTTTCAAGACCTTTTCAGCCTGCTGGAGACGTTTTTCCTGCAAACTGCTGAAAGCCGCCGAATTCATCTTTTTCGTCCAGAACGGTTTATCGTCACCGCCCGCAAAAATAGAAATTGATCCTAAAGCCATAATTAAAATTGCTGTTATAAAAAGATTTGTTTTTTTAAACATCCAAATTTTCCCCTTTGTAAAAAATTTTGTCCAATTTGTCGAGCTATATTTTAAGAAGGGAAGAGATTTTTTTATTTTTCTGCACAACAAAGTTGTTTATCTGTCTGTTTGGATGCAAATGAGAATTGTCGGTTGGCTGTTTTTATGGGGTACAGCTACCAAAATGTTTTAACCGATCCAGAGAGAGAGAGAAGTTTTTACTCATTCGATGCGGGAAGAAATGTCCGGCGAAGTTCCGCCAATCTTTCAACGATCGGTTTGGCGTTGCCGTCGCGGTCAAAAAGAAGGGGATAATTCGTTCTGCCGCGAACGGGGAAGTTATTGAGCCAGGATTCTCTGTCCGTCACATTCCAAAAGGTTACGCGGGTGATGTGGCGGCGATTTTCAAGATAAACGCGGAAAAGTTCGGCGTAACGGTCGGCCTGTGCTTTCTGAATTTCCGGCGGCAAACCGTTCTTATACGGATCAAGTTTTTCCTTCATTTAAAAATCGAGCGTAACTTCCGCCCCGCTGAAGCCTTCGGGATCGGGCAAAACGCTGATGTCGAGTTCGGTGATCATCACTTTCAAACCGAGTTTGGCAAAATCTTTGATCGTTTCGTCCTGCTGTTCGGCGGTCGGAAAAGTCAGGTTGTTATGCCCCTGCAGACCGACGGCTTTGATCGGAACACCTTTGTCCAGAAGGTTTTTGACAAGTTTCAGGATGCCTTTTCGCTTCGGTTCGAGTTCGACCGAATAATCGTTGTAATAAAGTTCGGCCTGCGGGTCGGCTTCATGGGCAAACTCGAACGCCTTTTCGATATAAT
>JBGTRS010000581.1:0-2831 GCA_041940665.1 Pyrinomonadaceae bacterium
GAAACGCCGAACGGGCCGTGTTTTTTTATCTCGCCGCTCCGGATGCTCGTAAATTGTCCGCCCGTGCGGACATACAGGACATCACCGACCACCGCCATTTCGGGCGTAACGCCCAAGTCATCGGCTTTCCAGACTAATCTCCCCGTTTTTCTATCGATCGCCCGCACCTTGCCGCGTCCCGAAATATATATGTTCTTGTCGTCAAAAACGGGATCGGCATCCGTTAAAGCGAGGGCATCTTCATTGATCGTAAATTCCTCGCGTTCTCTTTCTTCCCCGTTTTCGGCGTTATAGCTCGTCACGCCTTCGTAAAACAGAAATAATCTGCCGTCGAGAATAAGCGGCGGCCGGTAATTGTCGAGCGTATGCGGAACTTCCGCCTTAGAGTCAACGTCAAACCGGGCGGGCATCATCTCGACATCGGATTTTAACTGATGTTTCCAGAGTTCGTCGCCGTTTGAAAGTCTAAGGACGTGAACGACCGGCTCGCGTTTTAGTTCTTTGCCGATCTCGCCGAAGGCTTTTTTGACCAGGACGACCGCGAGTAAGTCTCGTTCGGGTTCAACCGCTAACTGCATCACATCGCCTTTGACCTTACCGCTTCGCCAGAGTGAATTTCCCGTCAGAAGATCAATCGCTTCAAGGCGGGATTTTTTGCCTTCGTCCAAGGTGAATAAAACGAGATCGGTGGCCGGAACGGGTGTGATCGAAGTTTCATCCAGACCGCGATGACCTCGCCGCCAAAGTTTCTGTCCCGTTTTACCGTCGAGGCCGTAGAGAGAATTATTCGTCCCGACCAGCAAAATGCCGAAATCGGTGGTTTGATAAAATTTTATGTCCGCCTCGAATCCGCTTTGCCAGACGGGCTGAGCATTTGTGTAAACACCTGATATGAAAAGAATTAGCCACAAAAATAAAACAACACAACTTTTTTTGGAATAACTCATAAAAACATTTTACAACATAAACTGTCGGGCCTTCTAATTTTTCATTAATCGGACTCTTTCACAAAGTCTGTCGGATGCATTTTGCACCCTAAAATTTGTGCGTAAACAGAGCATTTTTTTGTTGCAGAAAATCAGAATAATAAAGTAAAATTGCACACCGCAAGTGGTAATTAAATAATGAGTTTTTTCATATCTGATTGATCTTATTATTTCTTCTTCCCCTGGCGTAACATCAGCTAATCAATATTCAATAAATTAAGGAGAATGTAGGAATGAAACAAATATGTTCTAAATTCCGATCCGTAGGATTAGTAGTTTTATCGGTTTTAATACTGGTAAATATTTCAATCGCCCAAAGAACGACCGCTGATATTGTTGGAACAGTTGTGGATTCATCGGACCAGTTTATTACTGGTGCAACCGTAACTGCCAAAAATATCGGAACCGGTGCAACCAAGTCTGCAACAACAGATTCAACCGGTAGTTTTAGAATCGCAAATCTTCCGCCCGGCCGGTATGAGATAACGGCGGAATCTCAAAACTTTAGTAAATCGGTTATTAAAGATATTGAATTAAATGTAGGTGTTGATTTAAGTTTCAAAATGGAATTAAAACCCGGACAAATTTCCGAGGTTGTTGAAGTATCTGCCGACGGTGCTTTGATCCAAACCACCAGATCCGACATAGATACTTCGATCTCCCCAAGAGAAATTGAAAATCTGCCTTTGCTCAATCGAACTTTTGCCGGTTTGTCGGTAGTCGCCCCGGAAGCTCGTCCGGTCGGTAATTTCGATCCGACCAAAACCCGTGTCGGGAACATTGCTTTCAGCGGCGGCGACGGACGCCAGGTTAATGTTAACGTTGACGGCGGCGACAACAAAGATAACGTCGTCGGCAGTCTTCTGCAAAATTTTTCGTACGAATCAATTCAAGAATTTCAGGTTCTCCAGCATAAATGGACGGCCGAGCAGGGACGTTCGGTCGGCGGTGTGGTCAACGTGGTCACCAAAAGCGGCACGAACAGTTTTCGCGGTTCGGCTTTCTTCAACTATCGCGGAGAAGAACTTCGGGCTCTTGATTTCTTTGATAAGCAGGCTATAGATGGACAGCCGGTTTATAATATCGCCGGTAATCCGAATTACGAGAAACCGTATTTTGCACGTCAGGAATTTGGCGGAAGTATCGGCGGACCGATCGTCAAAGAAAAGACTTTTTTCTTTTTTGCTTTGGAACGGTTTCGTGAACGCCAAAACGTAGCACTTCTGCCGAGTGCGATCGCCGAGATTCAGGCGATTCCGGGAAATGAATTTGTTCCGGCGATTCCGCAGCCGTACGACGACACATTGCTGACGGCAAAAGTGGATCATCGGTTTACCGATTCCCAAAATTTCTTTGCCCGGTTTTCCTATCAGGGAAGTACTTCACCGAACGACCAGATATTGTTTCCGGCCCGAACCGATCTAACCGGCGGAAACTCGAATACCAATAAACTTTACAGCTTTGTCGGCAACTACACATACACATTCTCATCCAACGCCTTCAACACCTTTATTTTTCATTTCCAGGACTTTAAAAATGAAATCCTGCCGAATGAAGAAGGTTTAACGCTTACTTATCCCGGCGGAATCACCATTGGTCAAAATGCCAATACACCGCAGGCGACTTTGGAGCGTAAATATCAGTTTCGTGATGACTTCAGTTATATCACCGGCGATCATAGTATGAAATTCGGGGTAAATTATATCCACACGAAACTTGACGGCTATTTCTACTTCGGAACCCGCGGCTATTCCATCGTCTTCAATCAAACCCCGACGGAAGGACCGTTCTGCACTCTCCAAAGCCTCTTCCGGGTTTTGTCGGCGGGTGTTGCGAATGGTGTCG
>JBGTRS010000582.1:0-2812 GCA_041940665.1 Pyrinomonadaceae bacterium
CAAACAAATCTTTACCTGCTTATTTATCATATTTCCATTTAGACCATTAAAACCTCTTTTCAGTTTTCCTTCTCACCCAACTTTAACTATCGCTATGTTCTGCTTCTGTTTCTGTTACTTCGCCTTCTTTTTTCCAGGCCGGATAAACATAAGTTGAAACTGGAACATCCAGATAATTTCCGCGGACTTCGACGAATTCTCCGATGACCAGCGATGTCAGATAATTCGTGTAGGGCGTGTCCATTTTCCAGTGAAATGTTCGCGTGCCGTCAGCGTTTTCTTTGGTTTCGACGAGTCTGCCGTTGGAAATTACCTGCATCGGTTTTTCGACCGTCGCTTTGATCTCGGTCGTGCGGAAATCGTTCGGATAATCATAGGACGGAAACCAGTATCTGTTGTATTCCGATTCGCCCTGCGTCCAGATTTGCCGCGGATTTGTCGGCGAGGGATTTTCGGGTTTGACGAATTTTAAACCGTTGCTTCCGCCGAAACCGAGATTACTCCCCGGATCAGCTCCTTTCGCCTGATAATTGATGACAACCGTGACGAGATCACCGACATTATAAGCTTGATCAAATTTGATCGTTAACTTTGCCTTCGAGTCATCGTAAGAAAATTCGAGATCATCGCCGCCTTTTAATTTGACCGAATTAAAGATCATCGCCCCGGCATCGAGATATAAGACTTTGAAATCCGGCTTTAATGGCGAAAATGTAAATTCTTCAACACCGTTCACCAATTCCTTATCCCAGTCAAACTTCAGATCGAGCGAGATATGCTTGGTATCGAAATCCCGACTGCGGACATAATGGATCGGCGGAAGCGGTTTCTTTTCAACCTTTTTATCGTCTTGAAAATTTTGAAAAATTGAAAACGGTCTTGCTTGAACGGTCTGTCCATTGAATAGTAACGAAATCAATAAAAGACTGAAAAATTTGATACCAAAATTTATCTGTTTCATAAATGTGTTTAATAACGAAGATTTTGAATTTAGACTTTACGAAATGATATTTCATTTTGTTTAAAAATAAAAAAAGCCGAAAGCAAACTTTGCCGACGGCTTAAACTGAAATTATTTTTTGAAAATTATTGCGGGATGTTTTTTTTCAAGACCGTTACAAGATCATTAGCAGATTCCTCGATCAATTCCATCAGCACCGGATCATTATTTTTCTTGGCTTTGGCCTCGAGTTTATTTGTATGAAAAACATCGCCGGTTGCCGTGGCGGTCAGATTATAATCGAGCGTGAATTTATCGTTTTTCTTGATCTCGACCGACATATTCGACATCGTGTAACCCGTATTTAAAATCGCCGAACGGGCTGTCGTTCCGGCAATTCTTTCACCGGTTCCGCCGCCCCACGGAACTTTTGAAGCGGTTTCGGAGGTCGCCCGGTTTCCCGTGTCCCGCAGAACTTTTCCGAAAAGTCCGCTGCCGCTTTTTTTGGCTTCCTGGGCAAGATCAACATTTAAAATATAATCACAACTTTTCTTTTTGGCTTCATCCAGAGCAAGCGAAGTTAATCTCGAATCGAGTGCGATAATCTCAAATTGATCGGAATTGAGAAGTGCCGCGTAAGTATTTCTAAGAGCGACTTCCGGTTCGACCTCGCCTTTTGCTTCCGTCAGTTGCACTTTCGGCATCAAAACACCGATTCGGATGATCTTCGTGCCGCTGTCCGAATCAGTATCTCCGGCACTGCCCTGTGCCAAAGCAACCATATTAAGACAAAGCAGGATCGTAAAAATCCAAAAAAGGGAAAAAAGACCGTTTGATAAATTTTTCATCGTAAAACTCCTTGAAATGTTAACAGTAGTAAATGGGTTTTTTCTTCAAATACGAATTTATGACATCAGGATTATATAAATTTTGCCGAGTAAATTTGCCCGGACATATATTAACAATCTTTATAAAAATGAGAATCTTTGTCAATAAAATGTTCTTTTGACGGAATACGGGCATCCTTGCCCGCAAGCTTTATCTTTAAAAATTAAATATAAAATTTTAGGATAAGTAGAAAAAAAACAAATTGCGATCAAAGATGCCCGCCCGCCGATCATTTTATTATTCAACGGAATTACTTCATAAAATAATTTGCCGCCATCGCCGCCAGATCGTCGATCGCACTGCCGTCGCCGTCTTTATCAAGCACCCGCGAAGCCATATCAATCATCGGATTTCCGCTCGATTCCATTTGTTTTTGCTGACCTATGATCAGATCCGAAATTCCGCCGGCATTCAAATCATTTTCCTGCTTTTGTTTACCGAGATAGGCCATCACGATCGGAGCAAGGGTTATCAGAATATTGGCGACCTGTCCCATACTCAAACCGGTTTCCTTGCTGATTTCCTGTGTTGCCGTCCCCTTATTTGTCCCGAGAATATGTTCGAGAATGCCCGTTCCGTTTGTTTCACGTGATGCTTGCTGCGGACTCGGCACGCCGCCCGTCAGAAAGTCGGTCAGATTATTCAAAAGACCGCCGCTGTGGTCATTTGCCAAAGCATTATCGAGGCTTTCCGCACCGTTTGGAGATTGCACATTTTTTGCCAAACCGCCCAAAATCACCGGCAGAGCCATCTGGATCGCCGAATTGACAACGGCCGGATTCGAACCGATATTCTGACTTATCTGTTCGACCGCGTTATTTCCTTTTTCTCTTCCGATTAAATCTTCCAATGAAAACATCTACTCTTCTCCTTTTTTTATAATTTCCTCTTTTAAATTTCGGGGGTTCGCGGTTAATAATATCAAAAAATGTTTCAAATGTCCTTTTTGATATTACAACCCTTTTTAATCAATGAATTTTATAA
>JBGTRS010000583.1:0-2594 GCA_041940665.1 Pyrinomonadaceae bacterium
GCGAGAATAATTTTATGTCCGCACGGCAACTGCTCTGCCTCTTGATTTTTTGTTTGCCGCGGGCAAAAGGGCGGTGATCTCTTTAATGATGTTTTGCGTTGAATTCGGGATCGTCAGATTTGCCGTAGCGTCTCTCATCGCATTATATTTTTTCGTATCCTGAATCAAGGTCTTGATCGTCGGAACGATGTCGGATGTTTTTTCGAGCAGAATTCCGGCACCTTTGTTGGCGATCAGATTGACCGTTCCGGCTTCCTGCGGCATCGGCGGCGTAGTCGTATCGGCAATGATCGGCAGATGGCACGCCAAAGCCTCGAAGGTCGTCAAACCGCCGAGTTTGGAAATCATCACATTGGCCGACTGCATAATTTTCTCGACCTCATCCGTATAACCGATAACTTTAACCGGAAACTTCGCCGTTTTGGCAAGCCGTTCCGCCTTTTCCCTTAATACATCGTTCTTTCCGGCCAGAAATATCGCCTGTATATCCAGATCGCCGTGGATCAGTTCCTTGAAGATCTGCGGAATGTTTCCACCACCAACATATCCGGCATTGACGAAAACCGTAAATTTCTCTTCGTTCAAACCGAATGCCCGGCGGGCGTTTTTTGCATCCGATTCATCAACCGGCGTGAATTTCGGATTGATCGGCATCCCCGAAATTTTTATCTTTTCGGGCGAGATTCCGTAATCAATCAATTGCTGTTTGGCTTCTTCATTTGCCACCAAATAAAGAGAAACTTCTTCACAAGCCCACCCCTTCCAAAAACCGTAACAAGGATCGGTAACGACCGTGACGAGCGGAATCTGGTTGGATAAATTCAACTCCCGCAAAATTCTGGCAAAAATATGCTGAGTCAGGGGATGAACCGAAACGACCACGTGCGGACAGTATTTTTCAAACTGCTCTTTACAGAAAATGATGCATTTATTCAGCAGATACGGACTTTTTTCGGGACGGAATCTATTGACTACCCAGTAGAGATATTTCATCCAGTGCTGTTTGTTTTTGAGGATCCAGTTATAGATTCGCACCATCTTTTCGGTAATGTGATGAGATTCCTCGATCGCCCGAATAATGCGAACTGCCGCCGATTCGCCCAGCCAGAATTTCTGGACGCCGTCGGCAATCGTCTGGGCGGCGGAACGGTGACCGCCGCCCGTATCTGATGAGATTATGAGAATTTTCGGATTATTTTGCTGCATAAAATTTATTTGGGTCTTTATACCAAAATAAGTTCCCTATGCTTTAACCGCGATCGTTTCACCTTGCGGCAAGTTTTGATCCAATTTTTTGCTCGCCTTTTTCATCTCGCGTTCGAGTTTTTTGATTTTCACGAGATGACCTTTATTGAACGGCAGACTCGGGTAATAGCAGTTCGATTCATGCGTGCAGAAACAGCCGTCCTTTGCTTTCTTGCGACGGGCTTCCATCGCCGGAGAATTCCAGACCTTTTGAAAATCCCAATCGTAATCACGAAGATTCGCGACATCCGAAAGATTTTCGCACGAGGATATAGTTCCTTCATCATAGATGACCGCACCGGCGGAACCCGCATAACAGGTCAGTTGTGCTTCACCTGTTTCTTTCGTCTTAGCGATGAGATCATGCATATAGATATCAACCGCCGCCTTGAAGAAACCGCTCTTGCCGCCGTAATTGTTTTTGATCGCGGCGTTTTTCGTGTCTTCCAGAATCATATGCGAAAGCTGGGCATATCTTTCGTGATCGAACTCCAATTCCTTCGGATCATTTGAAGGCGGACGGATGTAATTGATATTAATCTTATCGGGTTTCAGATCGTATTTTAGGAAATCATACCAATCGAAGATTGTGTCTTCATTCGAAGCCATCACACAGGTGCAGGTTTGAACATCCAGATTCGGATACTCTTTTTTCATCTCCTGCAAAGTTCTCGCCGTATGGATCGCTTTATCCCAACTTCCCGGTTTTTGCCGAATTTTTTCATGAGCTTCCTTAACGCCGTCAATGCCGAGGGCGACCGTAACGTTCAGATTCGGATTTTCTTCGAGAATCCTCGTCACGTCCGGGAAAATCCGCGGATGAATCTGTCCGTTCGACATCAAATAGACCGAATCGAGATTATTGTTGCGATAAAAAGCGTTGCAGATCTCCGGCAAATCCTTGCGGGTAAACGGTTCGCCGCCCGCTAAAACCAAAACGCCGAGATTTCCGCCCAGAGTTTCCGAGATTTTCTCGATTTCGTGAGTCTTGATCTGCAATTTTTTACGCGGACGGTCGTTGAGTTCGTCGGTGAAAAAACAATGCGTGCAACGCATATCGCAAACCGATGTAACCAAAATATTCAGAAAAACCGGCGAGATCGTCTGTCCGACGGCCATTTTTGCGTATCGTTTGAAAATTTCTTTTGTTGTAAAATCCATATTTATAACCTTTAGATAAAAACTTCCGCTAATTGGATGCAATAAGATTATTGCAAACAAGTATCTTATATTATCGGAAATCCTTGGGCAAGATTTCAAACTTGGATTACAAAGAAATTACAGAATGTGAGTTAAATTAAAGGAACGCCAGCAAGATGCTGGCGTTCCATTTGAAAAATATATTTAGT
>JBGTRS010000583.1:2604-2810 GCA_041940665.1 Pyrinomonadaceae bacterium
AATAAATCATAAATCATTTAGATTGAGCGTTTTGCAAAAATTCGATGAATTCTTGCGGATCTCTGGTTAAACCCGGAAATGTCGCCAAGGGTTTTCCATCGGCATCGAAAACGGCATAAAACGGCAGAGCGACCGTTTGAAAGGTCTTTTCCTGAAACTGTTGCTGTTGCTCGTAAATCTCACCATTGCCGTCCGTGTAAAGGCTG
>JBGTRS010000584.1:0-2804 GCA_041940665.1 Pyrinomonadaceae bacterium
AAGTATTCGATCTCGCTTCTGAAAGCAAAAAGTGCGGATTCACAGCCGAGATCTTTTTATTCCGGCAATATTCATAACCGGTCGGAAGGGAAAAAAATTCCGTTTGATAAATGAACGGAATGACAAACTAAACCGTCCGTCGTTCCGTTCACTTAATGTCTTCTTGTTCAATAATGCATCAGGAGAGCCGTCTGAAAGGTTTTGTATTCGTCGAGATATTTCCGGAAAGGATCATACAAAGCCTGGGCCGCTTTTGAGTTGGTTTTTTCGTCGAAACCCGAAACGACGAAAACGGCCGTATCTTTTACATCAAACCGAGCCAGACGGTATTTTTTTGAATTATAATAAGCGATGCCTTTGCCGAAATCATCGGCACCGGTTTTTTCCGTGAGCATTACGGACATCAACTTATTGTCTTTTTCGACGACCAAATGGGTGAACTTCGTGTTTTTATATTCGCAGGTATGCGATGATTTTAATTTTGCATCACGCAAGATGGTTTTCAATTCCGGCAAGGCAATTTCTTCGGTGTCGGCATATTTGAAAGGAGTTTCCGCGTGTCCGACCGGCTCTTCCGAACCTTTTTTGACCGCACAATGTTCGTGGTCGCCGAAAGCTACATTAACTATATGATCGGCAGGTAATTGATTCGTGTAATAATCCTTCACGGCAACCGCAGGCTTCGGATTGTTTTCATCTGAATTACTCAAAAAGAAAACACCGAAGGTAAACGTCAGCACCAAAACGGCCACCGCGGTCGTTATGCCAATCCACGAAGCGAATCCGAACCGCGAACTGGCTTTCACATCGTGGGTTTTCAATGCTTCGTATCGTAACTGAGTCCGCAAATTATGCGTAAAGTTTTTACCGATCTGATACTGCGGAGCGTTCATCACCGCCGATCGCAGACGTTGGCGAATCTCGCGGCGGGCTTCGATAACATTACGGCAGTTCGCACAATTTTCCAGATGACGCAAAACATCGTGATTTGTTTCGGTCAAGAGTTCGTCGCTTAAATAAGAGTCAATTAATTCCTGGAAATCTCTGCAATTCATATAGATTTCCCTCCTTGTTTTCTAACCATTTCGTTGTTGTTTTTTTCGTCTTCGTCTTCGATTATGCCGTAATTTCGGGCATAGACAGCCAATTCATTCCGCAAAACCTTTCGTCCGCGATGCAGACGCGACATCACCGTTCCCATCGGAATATCCATAATCGAAGAAATTTCCTTATATGAAAAACCTTCGACATCGGATAAAAGAACTATGTCCCGAAAAGTTGACGGAACTTTTTCGATCGCTTGCAGAACATCTTCATCCGTAATGTGTTGAGGAATCGAGGGTTCAAAGGGAACGGTCTGAGCGATCAATTCTTCCTTGTCTTCAACGAGTTGCAGATTCGTCTGTTTTCTGAGCTGTTTGTAATGCGTGTTATACATAATCGTCGTCAGCCAGGCCTTGCAGTTCGTCCCCGTTTGATAACGGTGAAACGATTTTAGCCCCTGCATCATCGTCTCCTGGACAAGATCTTCCGCCGCGTCGCGGTTGCGTTTCAAAAACATCGCCACGCGAAAAAGATCAGCCGTGTGCGGCATCGCTTCTTCTTCAAAATCTTCCCAAAGCTGTTCTTCTTTTGTTTTGCCTTTTAATGATTTGAACACACTTTCTTTGTCCTTATCGGCTTTTTTACGGCGGAAACTTTCCGCTTCTTGCATTATCTTAATATCTGCGGTTACGGAATTTATTCCAAAACGCTTGACAAAATTTTACATTTGTCTAATCAGGCATTGTCAAAATGTAACTTGCACAATATAACTCTTTTGTGTTAAACAAATAGTTAGAGTTATCTTTTGATTGAATTTAACTCGAAACGCCCTTTTATCGAACTACCACATCTCGGATTCAGCAAACTAAAAATCTTTTGAAATCATCAGTATTTATAGGACTTACCCGAATTCTTGGGCAAAGTCAGCTTTGAAATTTCGTCTATCTATTGGCACAAACGCCTTGCAGTTTAAGCGTTCCTTTTATTTAGGTGAGGAGAAAGAAACGACAATGAAAAACAAAACCGCCAAAGAAAAAAATACAACAGGAAAACCGATTTTATTAAATCCCGACGAGAAAAGTCCGCGGGCGAAAGATTTTGAAGATAAACTTTCCGCCTTGATTGTCGGACAAGAACGTGCCGTTCGCCGGATGAGCGGACTGTATCAGATCTACTTAGCGGGAATGCAAAACCCGACGCGGCCGATCGGAACGATGCTTTTCTTAGGTCCGACAGGTTCGGGTAAAACCCGTGTTGTCGAAGCGGCGGCGGATGTTTTATTCGGCGATGAACACGCCGTTGTCAAAATTGACTGTGCCGAATTCCAGCATTCTCACGAGATCGCCAAACTCATCGGTTCACCGCCGGGTTATCTCGGACACCGCGAAACTTCGCCGATGCTGACTCAGGAAAACCTCGACAAAAACCACACCGAAGACACCAAACTGACATTTGTATTATTTGACGAAATCGAAAAAGCCTCCGATTCTTTATGGCAATTGCTTCTGGGAATCCTGGATAAAGCAACCTTAACACTCGGCGATAACCGCAGCGTGGATTTTTCAAACACGATCGTCATAATGACCTCGAACCTCGGTGCCAGAGAGATGTCCGAAATGATCTCGGGCGGAATCGGTTTTGCTCCGGTCAGTGCTTCAAAAAATCCCGAAGACACCGAACTCGACACGAAAATTTACCGGACGGCTTTGGAAGCCGCCAAACGTAAATTTTCGCCGGAATTTATGAACCGGATTGATAAG
>JBGTRS010000585.1:0-2802 GCA_041940665.1 Pyrinomonadaceae bacterium
CTCAAGTAGAGGAAAAACTTAGAAATGAGAAAGAGAAGGAGAATAGTTCGATCAAAAAAGAGCTTGAAAATACCAGAAAATCTCTTGAAAAGGAAAAATCTCAATTAATTGCTGAAAAGAAGAGAATTCAGGAGGATGTTGATGAGCAGGTTCAACTGAAATTGAAATCAGAGAAGATAGAAATTGAAAAGTCAGTTAGAGCTAAAATTCAAAGTGAATCCGAATCTCAAATCACCGAATTGCAAAGAGAACTCTCCGAAAAATCTAATAAGCTAAAAGAACTTAATAAGACAAAGGCCGAGGTTGAAAGATTGAAACGGGAAAAAGATGAACTCCGGGAAGAGATTATACTTGAGAAGGAAAAAGAGCTATCAGATCTACTTAAAAAGGAACGTGAGAAAATAGCAAAACAGCATGAAGAGGAAAATCTTTTTAAGTTGAAGGAAAAAGAAAAGGTGATTGATGACTTAAAAAAACAGCTCGATACTGCTAAGAAGAAAGCGGAACAAGGATCAATTCAATTACAAGGGGAAGTTCAGGAATTGGAGCTCGAAAGAGTGTTAAAGAATACTTACCCCACAGATGAAATAAATGAGGTTAAAAAGGGACAAAAAGGTGCTGACGTTTTACAATCTATTCTAGAAAATGGAGTTTGCGCAGGAAAAATTTATTATGAAAGCAAAAGGACAAAGAATTTTGATTACAAATGGATCAAAAAACTAAATGAAGATAATCTTGAAATTAAAGCTGATGTTTTAGTTTTAGTATCGGAAGCGATGCCTGATGGTGAAGAGCAGACGATTTTGGATTGATAAATTTCATTGAAATCCAAAATCCAAAATCTAAAATCCAAAATCAATTTGGCGGGGACGACGGGGCTTAAACCCGCTAGGATCAGGTTGAAAACCTGATTGCTCGAGTCACTTTGCATTCGTCCCTAGAAAAAAATTGTTCTTAAAAATGTGCATGGAGAGATTCGAACTCTCAACCTGCGGATTTTAAGCCCGCCGCCTCTGCCAAGTTGGGCTACACGCACAGATGATTTTGGATTTTAGATTGCCGATTTTGGATTAGGAGCAGTAAAAACAATCAATCCAAAATCCGAAATCTAAAATCCAAAATTGATGTGGTGGATCGGGCGGGATTCAAACCCGCACAGGAAGTTTGCAGGACTTCTATGCTCTCAAATTACATCACCAACCCGGAAAGACAGATTTCAAATTGCAAATTAAAGATTTCAATAAAATCCGAAATCGGCAATCTAAAATCCAAAGTTGAAATGCCGACGGTAAGATTCGAACTTACATCACCTTGTTTCTAAGACAAGTGCCTCTGCCGTTGGGCTACGTCGGCTAAAATGGGCGACAAGGATTGAAATGATGCCAGGCTTCAATTAGCAGTTGAATGTAATCATTTCAGCATTCGCCCATATTTTTTTGGATTTTGGATCGGGGAATAATATCTAAAACAAAAATTGAAGCGGGTAGTCGGATTTGAACCGACGCGTGAACGGATTTGCAACCCGCCGCCTTAGACCGCTTGGCTATACCCGCATTTTGATTTGGGATTTTAAGTTTCAGATTTCGGATTTTTAATTTGATGTGAAGCAATCCAAAATCCAAAATCCAAAATCAAATTGGCTTCGGGGGAAGGAGTCGAACCTTCATTTCCTGAGTCAAAGTCAAGCGTCCTGCCGGTTAGACGACCCCGAAAAAATGTGAGGATTTGGATTTGCGATTTTTTTTGTGAGATTAATCAGCAACAACGACGGTTTTGAATTTGGATCAACAACGATCCAAAATCCAAAATCGCAAACCCAAAATGAGATTGGCGGAGGCGGCAGGAGTTGAACCTGCAAGAGAATATTTCACTCGATGGTGTAGCAGACCATTGCGGCTACCGGTTTCGCCACGCCTCCCAAAAAAAGTTCAAAGTTCAGAGTTCAGAGTTCAAGGTTATTCCTGTGCCAAACACTGAACTCTGAACTTTGAACATTAAACTTGATAGTGAGTAGCTGAGATAGGATTCGAACCTATAACCTCACGGATGTAAGCCGTTTGCTCGACCTGTTTGAGCTTCTCAGCCGGAAAATTAGGGCGGCGAGATTCGAACTCGCGAACACTTGCTTCCAAAGCAAGCCCGTATAGCCATCTGCGGAACACCCTAGCAAAAAAATACTTTGGGGAAAGGATTCGAACCTCTATTTCACGATCCAGAATCGTGCGTCCTGCCGTTAGACGACCCCAAAAGAATTTTGGATTTTAGATTGCGAATTTTGGATTTTGAATGAAATAAAAAAATTATCCAAAATTGATTTGACGGAAGAGACAGGATTCGAACCCGCATGAGACTTACTTGCTCGGCAGTTTTCAGGACTGCTGTCCGGCCAGTTGGACATCTCTTCCGGGAGAGTGAAGAACGAATAATGAATAGAAAATAGAATTTCTGATTCAACAAAACTATTTGCCATTCACAATTCACTATTCACTGGAAGCAGGAGCGTCCCGATTCGAACGGGAATTTTCGGGTTTGGAGTCCGACAGTTTTGCCGTTTAACTTACGCTCCCATTTTCATTGAACATTTATCATTTATCATTGATTGGATAACATCTGTCTGGCATTAAAAAAAATAAAAAACATAAAAAATGATAAATGTTCAATGATAAATGTTAAGAGGACGGTAGGACTCGAACCTACAACTTGTTGATTCGTAATCAACTGCTCTTCCGTTTGAACTACGCCCCCGTGATTCAGTTAGCTGTTGGCAATAGCAGTAGGCAGTAATAGTGATGGTTCGAGATG
>JBGTRS010000586.1:0-2800 GCA_041940665.1 Pyrinomonadaceae bacterium
CGGCGGTTCGATCAGGTTCAAAGACATTGAAATCACCAAAGCGAGCGAAGAAAAGATGCGGGATTTGCGGGGTAACGACATTGCAATGATCTTTCAGGACCCGATGACCTCATTAAATCCCGTTTATACGGTCGGCGAACAGATCGCCGAAGCGATTCGTCTTCACCGGAATTTGAATAAAAAAGACGCTTGGGAGGCGGCGATCGAGGCGATGAAAGAGGTGGCGATTCCTTCACCTTCAACCCGCGTCAGAGATTATCCGCATCAACTTTCCGGCGGGATGCGTCAGCGGGTGATGATCGCGATGGCTCTCGCTTGCGAACCGGAATTACTGATCGCCGATGAACCGACGACGGCTTTGGATGTAACGATTCAGGCTCAGATTTTAGAGCTTTTGAACGAATTGAGAATCAATCGGAAACTGGCGATTCTGCTTATTACACACGATCTTGGCGTGGTCGCCGAAACGGCTGACCGGGTTTGCGTAATGTATACGGGCAAAATCGTCGAACAATCCGGTGTTGAGGAAATTTTTGAAAATCCGAAACATCCATATACGCAAGGACTTTTAAACAGCGTTCCGAAACTGAGCGAACACGAATTTGAAGGCGAAGCCAGACTTTCGACCATCGAAGGAACCGTTCCAAGCCCGACGGAATTGCCCGCTGGCTGTCATTTTGCACCGCGTTGCGTTTATAGAAAAGAGATATGCACGCAGGGCGAAATTCCGCTATATGAAATCGAAAACGATGTCCGGGTGCGGTGCGTTTTATACGAGTATGATGAAGAAAAATCAGCAAATGCAAATTAGGGGCAAAAGGATTTATTTGCGTTATCCGAAAAAACTCGATGCGGCGGATTTTATTGAAAAGGGGAAGAAAAGTAAAAATTTTCATAAAGGGTTGGTCAGTCCGCCTTCGGATATAAAAAGTTTTGAGGAGTACATCGCCAAAAATAATTCCGACTCCAACGAAAATTTACTTATCTGCTTAAAAAATAGTGATGAAATTATCGGTGTCATAAATTTTTCGCAGATTTTTTACGGTGGATTCAAAAACGCATATCTCGGTTATTATTTATTTCAGGAATTTTCAGGGAAAGGCTTTATGACCGAAGCGTTGAAGTTAGCCTTGAAATTCGCTTTTCAAAGATTGAAACTGCATCGGCTGGAAGCAAATATTCAGCCGCACAATCTCACCTCAAAAAATTTGGTTATGCGGTGCGGATTTTCAATGGAGGGATTTTCGCCTAAATACTTAAAAATCAACGGAAAATGGTGCGACCATGAGCGTTGGGCGATAATAAAAGAGGATTGGGAAAAAAGAAATTAGGGAGTTTATATGCCATCCGGAACAATTAAAAAATTTTTGTTTGCTTGCATTTTGATTTTATGCGGACAAACAGTTGGACTTTCACAAGATTTTGGCAACATTGATGAGTCAGCAAAAAAATTTGAAGCCGTTTATGAAAATTTAAAAACAAAACCAAAATGGCTTTTCACCAAAGATATTTGTCCGCTTGAGTTGATTCCGAAACAAAAAGCCGATTCCAAATACTCATATACCAAATGTGCAATTGATTCAGAAAAATGTCTTCAGCGATGCAGGGAGAATAATGGAACAGCCTGTTACTGGCTGGCAGTACAGATTCAGGAAAAAAAGGAAATTTTACAGGATTATTCGGAAGCATTATTTCTGAGGGCTTGTAAATTTGGTGTGCCATCCGGTTGCACGAACCGGGCGGCGGCGATATTTCGGGTAAAAACGGATGATCCGACCTCAGTGAAATGTGCTGTTGATACGTTTGAAAAAACCTGTGAATTTGATGATCCCTGGGGTTGCACGATGTTCGGTTTGGCGTTATTTCAAGGAATATCCAGAGAACCGGATTTTGAAAAAGCACTTCAGGTTTTGTCAAAGTCTTGTAAATATGGAGATGAAGATCCGGCCTGTCAACGAGCCAGGGAAATTATCGAAAAAATCAAAAAATCCGAAAGAAACAAACAAAAAGGATGACGCAAACAAAAACACAAAAACAAAAACTTGTCCAGGTTCGAGATTTAGTCAAACATTTTCCGGTTGAAAACAGCGATAATGTCGTGCGGGCGGTTGACGGCATATCATTTGATATATTTGCCGGAGAAACTTTGGGGTTGGTCGGCGAATCGGGGTGCGGGAAATCAACCGTCGGGCGGTGTATGCTCAGGCTTTATGAACCGACTTCGGGAGAAGTATTTTTCGAGGATGAAGATATTACAAAACTCGGAAACAAGGATTTGCAGAAACTCAGGCGTGAGATGCAGATAATTTTTCAAGACCCGTATGCATCTCTGAATCCGCGTTTGAGCGTTCAATCAATTATATCCGAACCTCTCAAAATTCACGGCATTGGCGATAAAAATACCCGCCGGGAAAAAGTGGCCGAGTTGCTTTCAAAGGTCGGTCTCGATCCGCGGTATATGAAACGCTACCCGCACGAATTTTCGGGAGGTCAGCGGCAGAGAATCGGGATTGCGAGAGCCCTGGCGTTGAATCCGAAGCTGATCATAGCTGATGAACCCGTTTCGGCTCTGGACGTTTCCGTTCAGGCACAGGTCGTCAATCTTTTGCAGGATCTGCAGAATGAATTCGGACTGACATTTCTTTTCATATCGCACGGTCTGGCGGTCGTCGAACATATTTCCAACCGCGTCGCGGTGATGTATCTCGGCAAGATCGTCGAGATCGGCCCGGCCGATACGGTGTTCGCCGCGCCGCTGCACCCCTACACCAAGGCGCTGCTCAAGGCCGTGCCGGAGGCC
>JBGTRS010000587.1:0-2789 GCA_041940665.1 Pyrinomonadaceae bacterium
GGAGATTGACGAAAGTTTTGAAGCCGAAGTTACCGCCAAGCATATCGGAACGGATCATAAAAGAGTTCTCATCAGCGACCGGGACGTCAGAAACGAGATCGAGCGGTTTGCCTGCGGTCTCGACCAACCTTCGTCGGACGGCATCAACACCTATTTTGTTTCCAAAGCGGCCCGCGAAAAAGTTACCGTGGCGATTTCGGGCAACGGCGGCGATGAACTTTTTGCCGGCTACGGCTGGTTTATCTTTATGCAGAAGGAGATGAAAAGACGAAAGAATAATCCCGTCCGGGCAAAACTGAGGGTTCAAACTTCCAGATTTCTGCAAAAGGATATTTTCGATCAGTTTATTCCCGGAACGGCCGGCCGGATACTGCACCGGCTTCGTAATGCGGGCGGATTTCTGAACAGATTCGCCGGTAACAGCTGGACGCTGTTCGGCGTCAGGGATACTTCACGCCTGATTGCCAAACATTTGCGGAGAAAAGCCAAAGCCGGACGTTCACTTTATTTCGATATGAAGGAAATTGACGAAGTTCCCGAAAGTCCCGTTCTCGAACGGGTTTCGATCCTTTCATTACGCGGCTACAACAATAATCAGCTTCTGCATGACAGCGATACCGTCTCGATGATCCATTCGCTCGAGCTTCGCGTTCCGTTTCTCGACAAGGTCGTCGCGGATACGGCTCTGTCGTTGCCGGACGAAGCGAAACTGCGGACGACCGGAAATTTGAGTTTCAATAAAGGGCTTTCCTACCGCGAGACGGGAGCCAAGAGGATTCTGCTCGACATCGGTAAAAAAATGCTTCCCGAAGATTTTGATAAAAAGCCGAAACGCGGTTTCGGTATGCCCTTTAATGCCTGGCTGCAAGGCTCGCTCAAAGAGGTTTATCAGGATACGCTTTCCGCCGAACAGGTGAAAAAACGCGGTATTCTGGATGCGGCGGAAGTTTCCAGACTGAAAACTGCTTTTGAAGACGGAAGCGGCGAAGCTTTGCATATCTGGACTTTGATGATCCTCGAACTCTGGTGCCGGGAAGTTTTGGACAAATCTGCTTCTGTCTACTCGAAATGCGAAAGTTAAAAACAAAATCGAACCGATAAATTTTCTGTTAAAATTCCGAACTGAACAAAGATGAGCGAAGAAATAAAAATTGCCCCGTCGCTGAGATCGCAGAGTGCGTGGCTTCTGTTCGCCAAGTTCGTCGGCTATTTCTTCGCTTTTCTTCTGCCGCTTCTGGTCGTCCGGTTTCTTTCCAAAGAAGAGGTCGGAACATACCGTTTTGTTTTTCAGATCATCGTCAATGCCGTCGGGATTCTGCCGCTCGGATTCAGTTTGAGCGTATATTATTTTCTCGCCCGTGAACGCGAAAACCGTTCGCGGACGATCCTCAACATCCTCATCTTCAATTTCGTCACGGGCGGAATCGCTTTTGCGATACTTTTTTTCTATCCGGAGATTTTAGGCTTTATTTCCGACAGCCAGGAATTGGTTCGGCTCGCACCGCTTGCGGGCATCGTCATCTGGCTCTGGATTCTCGGGATTTTTCTCGAGATCGTCGCCGTCGCCAATCAGGAGCCGAGAGTGGCGACCGCTTTTATAATTCTCTCGCAGTTTACCAAAACTCTTTTGATGACGCTGGCGGTCGTCGTTTTCGTTTCGGTTGATGCGATTCTTTATGCGGCGATGGTGCAGGCGGGTTTGCAGGTTTTGGTTCTGCTTTTTTATCTCAAATCGCGTTTTCCGAAATTCTGGACGGGGTTTGACACAGGATTTTTCAAAAAACAGGCCGTCTATGCTCTGCCGTTCGGGTTTGCCGGAATTCTGTGGATCTTGCAGACCGATATTCACAATTACTTCGTCAATTACCGCTTCGGTGCCGAGGGCTTTGCGATCTATGCTTACGGCTGCTTTGAGTTTCCGCTGATTACGATGCTCTACGAATCGATCAGTTCGGTGATGATCCCGAAAATGAGCGAATTTCAAAGTCAGGGCAGAGTTCGGGACATCATTGACACGACGATCAGTGCGATGAACAAAATGGCACTCGCCTTTTTTCCGATCTTTGTTTTTCTGATGATCGTTTCCGAAACCTTTATCATCACGCTTTTTACCGAAAAATATGCCGCCAGCATTCCCGTTTTCCGCGTCAACTTACTGCTTCTGCCCGTCTATGTTCTGCTTCTCGACCCGGTAGCGAGAGCCTATGAAGAGGTCGGCAGATTTTTGATGAAATTCAGAATTTTTCTGCTCATCGCCATCATCGCGGCACTTTTTTACGGGATTCAGTATTTTGATCTGACGGGAATGATCGCGATCGTCGTCGTCAGCATTATTTTTGAAAGAACGGTGACGTTCTTCAAAATAAAAAGCATCCTCGGTCTGCGGGTAAATCAGATTTATCTCCTCAAAGACATCGGCAAAACCGCCGTTGCCGCCGTGATCGCCGGAGCGGTTTTGTTTCTGTTCTATTGGTTCACTAAAGATCTCCTGATCGGCATCACCCTGAGTTTCAGCAAAACTATTCTCGCCGCCGTCGGAGTCGAAAAATTTTCCGGTTTCTTCGGCGGCAGTTTATACTTGGGAATGTGTCTGGCGGTTTTTGCTCCCGTTTATATTTTACTTGCCAACGCATTCGGGGTGATTCAGAAAGACGAAAAAGAATTGTTTATGAACGGATTGCAAAAATTGCGGGTTTTGAAACAGAAGGAAAAAATTCAAAATCCAAAATCTGAAATCTAAAATCAAAATGTGCGGAATAACCGGATTTATTACAAAAGAAAACATCGGA
>JBGTRS010000588.1:0-2786 GCA_041940665.1 Pyrinomonadaceae bacterium
CTCGAAAATTTCTTCCGATGAAATATTTTTTGAAATCGTTTGGTCAATTAATTTGTAATTTTCCGGGTCGGAGTCCATCTCTTCCTCTTTCCGCACTTTTTGTCCGAAGTCCAAAGTCAGTTTTGAACAAAGCAAAAGAACCGAATGCGTCAAGCGAAATTGTTTTGACCAATCGTAAGAATTGCGGCTTTCATCCGCCAGAGTATTACTCCGCAGATTCAAAAAACTCTGCAACCCCGAAAGCCAAAGTCCGAGTTGGAACGAAAGTTCATCCGGCTCGGCGAAAACCGACACGGGACTTTCTTCAGCAAATTCCGCATTTGCGATTTCTTTTTGATTAGTTGTCGGAATCGAAGTTTCGACGTTACTCAAGACAGGATTTCCTCACATTTGTTGATAATTATATTTTGCGTGCTTGCTGGGAAAAAGACCGGAGTGAAAAACTCCGCTTTATTATTTATACATCATTTCATCCCAATTTATCAATAAAAAACAATGTTTATTCAATAATTTACCCGAATTTCAGTTCAAAGTTCACTACTTTTACGCTTTTTTGTACTATTATCCCAATATATATGCTTGAACTGATAATCGCCACGACCAATAAAGGGAAATTAAAGGAATTCCGCGAGTTGCTCAGTGATTTGCCTGTTTTACTAAGGGGTTTGGAGGAATTTCAAGATATTTCCGAACCTGAGGAAACGGGCCAATCTTTCCTTGAAAATGCCGAACTGAAAGCGGTCTATTATGCGTTAGCAGCAAAAAAGTGGACATTAGCGGATGATTCCGGTCTGGAAGTCGAAGCACTCGAAAATGCCCCCGGTGTATTTTCCGCCAGATATTCGGGCAAAAATTCTTCGGATAAAGAAAACATTAGCAAGCTTCTTACTGAGCTGGACAAGACTGCTAACAAAGAAAGAAAAGCCCGTTTCGTCTGTGAAATGGCACTTTCCGATGAAACCGGACAAATAAAATTTAGGGCTCGCGGCATCTGCACAGGAAAAATCGCCGGTAAACCGAAAGGAAACTATGGTTTTGGTTACGATCCGGTCTTTATTCCCGAAGGCTTTTCGGAGACTTTCGGGGAGTTACCAAACGATCTAAAACAGGAAATAAGTCACCGTGCGAAGGCCACGCAAAAAATTATCGAATTTTTAAGCGACTTTCTTGCCTGATAACTTGACCAAAGTCTTTTTCGCCTGTATTATTCGGCTTTTGATTCTGTTTCATAAAAGAAACAAATTGAAAATTCGGGGCGTAGCACAGCCCGGTAGTGTGCTCGGTTTGGGACCGAGAGGTCGCAGGTTCGAATCCTGCCGCCCCGACCATCTACTCGTTTTTTTATGTAATAGATATCTCTGCCCCTAACTTTTTTTGTTTGCAAAGGGCAAACATAACTATTTCAACAATAAAAAATTTCACAGGAAATAACTGGAGGTTAATAAAAATAATATGGCAATGACACAATCAGATATCATCGGACATCTTTCCGACAAAGCGGGTGTTTCAAAAGCACAGGCTAAAGATTTCTTAAACAAATTAGCGGAACTCGCTAAAAAAGAAGTTAAGAAAAACGGCGAATTTACTGTTCCGGGCTTCGGAAAAGTAGTTAAAGTCAAGCGTAAAGCACGCAAAGGCAGAAATCCGGCGACCGGTGAAGAGATCAAAATCCCGGCTAAAACAACCGTCAAATTCCGTGTCGGAAAAGCGATGAAAGATGCTGTTTAGACTGTAAATTATATAATTACTAAACTTAAAAAGACCGATAAGTTTTTTATAACTTCGGTCTTTTATTCATTTAAATTCTTACAAAAGGAAATCTTTTGGCCGCCGAAAAAAAATGATGACAAAGTGTTAAAAATTTGTTAAGATAAATTCATCTAAGAGTTAATGAGTTACCACGACCATGAACTTTCTAGCATCGTTTCAGATTGTAATTTCATCTTAAAATTACTAGAAAGTGTTTGAATTTTTAATAAAGTTAAATTCATTGATTTTTAGTTATAAATTAGTTTGAGATAAATTTCACAAGCTAATGATTTAATAAAATTTAGAAGTTTATTCTAATATAATTTAAGGAGAACAGAACAAAGTGGCAGCAGCAGCTAAACCGATGACATTGCAAGACAGAATATTGCAAATTGACCATATTCAAGCCCGCCGTTTTTCAAAACTGAGCGGCGAAGCATTAGAGATCGCTTCGGAAGGAATTATCAGGCATTTGAAGGCCTGTGCAAGAATGGATGTAAATCCGGACGCTTCCGCAGTCAGAGAAATTATAGACGATGCCTTGAACGGCAGAAGAGTTTTTGCGGAAGTTTCCAATGACCTTCTCGTCGCGGCATAAAAACAGGTTATTATAAAGAAGTAATAAGAGTTTAGAGACCGTTTCTTTTGAGACGGTCTTTTCTCTTTTAATCTTTTAATTTTACTTTGAAAAGAGTATATTCACCGATCTTTTCGCCTCTGTCGCGTTCATACCATTTATCAAGATTTGTAAAATCAACTCTTTCTTCATTCGGCATAATCCAACGACTCGGAACGACGACATAGGACAATTCGGGACTTGCGGCTTGCTTCCGGCTGAAATTTTTTATGTATTCACCGTAACGTTTTGCCTCTTCCCTAATCTCCCGATGCGTCAGAGGTTTCGCCTCAGAACTCAAACGGCCTGTATGCCGGCCCCAGCCGAAAAGTGAAACCATCGAAAGTTTATCGCCCTCTCTAAGAACTTCCTCGAGCCATCGTTCGTCCAGGTTTTGATAATACAACCATTGATAGTAGCG
>JBGTRS010000589.1:0-2773 GCA_041940665.1 Pyrinomonadaceae bacterium
TTTTTTCGACCGGCGTTCTGCTTTACGAACTCCTCACGGGAATCTGGGCTTTTCAGGGCAAAACCGTCATAGATGTCCGCCATCAGGTTCTCCACGGCACGCCGACGCCTTTATCAGAGATGCGTCCCGACCCGATCCCGCCGAAGTTACAGGAAATCGTTGACAAGGCTCTGGCCAAAGAACCGATCAACCGTTATCAGAGAATCGCTTCGATGCGGGACGATCTCCAGCAGGTTTTGGCGGAAGTTTCGGGAATGCCGGTGATGCAGAATGACTCCTTCAAACCGAGACATCTCGACTCATCCAATCCGGTCAAACGGGCCTGGAACTGGCTGACCGGAAAATCATCGGCGGATAATTCCCTGCAAATAACGCCGTCGCCCGGCTCGGCTTCAACGCAAATTACGCCGACCTATTCGCCCGATACGACCTATACTCAAACCGGCAAGGAAAAGAAAACCGTCGCGATCCTGCCGTTTAAAAACTTAAGTAAAGACCCTTCGACCGATTTTTACGAGTTCGCTCTGGCCGACGCGGTCATCACCGAATTAGCCAAATTAAAATCGCTCATCGTCCGCCCGAGTTCGGTCATCGCCAAATATCAGGGCAAGGATTTCGATGCCCGCGAGGTCGGCCGCGAACTGCAGGTGCACGCCGCTCTAACGGCGAGTTTCATCCGGGCCGGCGATAAAATCCGCGTTACGGCCCAGCTTCTCGATGTCGTTTCGGGCGAAATTCTGTGGAGCGACCGGATTGATGTCGAAGGCGAGGATATTCTGGCTCTGCAGGACCGAATTGCCAAAAGAATCCTCGAAGGTCTGCGGCTCGAATTGTCCGACAAGGAACAACAGGTGCTCGGCCGCCGGCCGACGGAAAACGCCGAAGCCTATGAAGAATACTTACGCGGACGCGACAATTTCGGCCGATTCATATTCCGCACGGTTTCCAACGAAGACTGCGAAGCGGCGATTGAAAATTTCAAACTCGCCATCGAATTAGATTCGCAATTCGGTCTTGCCTACAGCGGTTTGGGAGCGTGCTATGCCAACCGCATTTTCAAAGGAATGGGCGAAGCGGAAGAATATGCGTTAGCCGAAGATGCTTTTAATAAAGCCATCGAAATTGATCCGAATATCTCCGAAGCCCGCGTTCTGATGGTTTTGATCTATATGGCCCGCGGCGAAAAGAAAAAAGCCCGCGAGGAGATCAAACTCTTAAAAGACCAGTTCCCGAACGAAGCCCCGATCTATTTCGTCAAAGGCGTCATTGACCGGCTCGACGGCGAGTATGAAGAATCATTGAACAGCTATCGCAAACTCGTCAAACTCGATCCGGCGGCACGGGTCGTCGCCAGTTACAATCGGGCGAGAATCTTTAACTACAAAGGCGATTACGAAACCGCTTTGAAAGAATTGGACAAGGGTGCCAAGGTCGAACCGAATCATCCGATGATCCGCATTTTCCGTTCGGCAACGCTTTTCTATAAAGGCGAAGAAGAAAAAGCCATCGAAATGATGCGGGACGTTTTGGAAAAAAATCCGAAAATGGACGGCATGCGGCCGCTTTTTGCGATCTATCTGGCACGAACGGGAGCAACGGAAGAAGCCCGCCAACAATTAAGCGAGGAAGCCTTGAGCCTCTCGAAAGCCGACCACGATATGGCCTATTGGGTCGGTGCGGCTTACTCTCTTTTAGGCGAAAAAGACCTCGCCTTCGAATGGCTCAACCGGGCGGTGCGGCTCGGCAACGAAAATTATCCGCTTTACAAACACGACCGAAGCCTCGAATCCTTACGCGACGACGAAAGATTCGCTCAACTGCTTGAAAAGATCAAGCGAGAAAAAGATCAAGTTTGAATGAATAAATTAATAGCTATATTTCCGAAAAAATTGAAAGTTTCTAAGATTTTAACCTTTGTTTTTTTTCTTTGCTTATTAAGTTCTTTTCTGATTTCATTTTATTCAAGCCGCGAAACTCGCTCACCAATTCTTGAAATAATTTTAAATATTTGTATTGGTTTTATTCCAGCTTACTTTGTTTATATGCTTGTAGAGTATCTTCGTGAAAAAGAAATTCATAAAATTACTCAGTATATAATTCAAAATATTTTGGATCAGTATATTAAAGTTATTTTGTTCTTATACAATGGAAAAGATACTCATTCAGCAGATTTATCGAATTCATACTATGCTTTCCCGCCAACTACTGTCATTGCTGAGAAATTTGACAGACTCGATGAAAATCAGAAATTAGCTTTCTTAACATTGTTGGAGGATGTAAATATTTTCACAATAAAGCAACTGGAAAAATTATATACATACATGCCTTTCCTAGATGCAACATTAATTAAAGCAGTCTCGAACTTCGAGAAAAAATTTCTTCATAGATTCACTGATCCTAAATATAATATGTATGGTGATCGAAACTTAAACTCATATGAATTAAGTGTTCAAACCTTTGCAAGGGAATTTAATAGATATGTATCGTTTTGTCATGAACTTGAAAAGCTATCAGATGAGCCATTCGTTTTGAGAGAACATTATTATTCTCATATTCTTATAGTAGAATAACCTTCCAAGTCTTAGTAAAAATCATTTTTACTATGAACTCAAGAGTGAGATTTTTGAATCGGAACGCCAGCATCTTGCTGGCAATGAGTGCCTTAGCACTAAAACGAAGTTGGAGGACTTTTAAGTTTTAATTCAAAATACTCGAAACTTGTTTGGACGCTCAGCCGCGTCTAATGCCAGCAAGATGCTGGCGTTCCTTCCCG
>JBGTRS010000590.1:0-256 GCA_041940665.1 Pyrinomonadaceae bacterium
CCTTTAGGGGATCAAGCAACTCTTGGGAGTCTGTTGCAATTTCTTCCGGTTCGGCCTTTTCAAATACAGATTCGACCGCATCGGTTTGAATTTCCTCAACCTGATGGATTGAATTTTCAGCCGGTTCCTCGGCATTCGCTTTTCCCCATTCAACCGTCTGTAACGGTTTCTCCGGCTCAAACGGTTTTTCTGCCGGGCTCTCTTTTACCCCTTTTGCCTGTTCTTCTTTTTCCCGCAGAAGTCTTTCGGCTTCGGC
>JBGTRS010000590.1:266-2747 GCA_041940665.1 Pyrinomonadaceae bacterium
TCGTTTTTCCGCCGCGATTCTTCTATTTTCGGCTTCCCGCAGTTGATTCTTGATACGTTCCAACTGCTGTTTCTGGCTCTCATCAATCGGTTTGACCGTCACCGGTTCCTGCTTAAAGATCGGTTCGGGCTCCGGTAATTCGAGAACATTTTCAAAGTCCTCCGGCGATTCCTGAACATTATTTGTCCCGCGTTCTTTGACCTTTGTAATTGCCGTCCGGAAAATTTGCTTCATAATCGCCGCCGAACTGATCCGGTTTTCGCGTTTTATTTCGAGAGACTTCATCAAAATATCGGAAATTTCCAACGGAATGTTCGAATTTATCTCGTGCGGTGCCACGAGCGGGTCTTTGTTGCCGTCCATCACTTCGATCATACGGGTCAACGCATCGAAGGGAATGCGGGCCGTCGCCAGATAATAAAGCGTTGCTCCGAGCGAATAGATATCGCTTCTCGCATCAGCGGGCTGTTCAAGCACTTTCTGCGAAACTTCGTCAAAACTGTTCAGGATAACATTCTGCGAAGCAAAATCGAGGTATTCCCAGATCTGTTCAAACGGCGAAAATGCCAGATTTGCCGAATCGAACTGTTTTTCTCCCGACACAGGTTCTTTTTTTATGTTCAATTGATTGATGATGCTGTGGGTGGTCAGCTTGACCCTGCCGTCGTGAGTCAGTTTTATATTTTCCGGTTTGATGTCGAGATGGAAAATCGGCGGATTCTGATTATGCAGATAACTGATCGCTTCAAGAATCTGATCGGCCCAATTCAAGAGAAGCGTCAAAGGCAGACCGCTCTTCTTCTTTTCGACCATTTCCGCCAGAGTGTCGCCCGATTTTCTTTCCATCACGAGATAATGATTGTTGATCTCGGAAAAATAATCTTTGATGGTTATCAGAGAATCGTGTTCGATCCCGGACAAAATTTTGGCTTTTTCGGCAAAGGCATTTTTCCGCGATTCCAATTCCGTGATTGTTGTAACCTTATTCAGACTTTCGGGAATCTCTTTTAGAAGAATGAGCTTTTTCAGCTCACTGTCATAAGCTTCATAATAAAATCCGTTACCGTTGCGACCGAGCGGATTTTTGATACAGTAGCGTTCTTTTTTTATCGTTTGATTTTCAGTAAGCATATCTGTCTTGAGAATGTAAAAAAAGCAGGATAATTTATGTGTGGCTTTCGGGTAGAAAGTTACCCGCTAAAATTATAGCAAGTGTGTTTAAAAAAGAAAAGACTTGTTTAACAAATTTTATAAATATTTTTAATAAATTTGAATCAATTGGAAAAATTGTTCCGGATCGCTATTTTATTGTTTATTTTCCGGTTCAAAATTAGCTTTCCGATTAATGAGTATCTGACGGATGTCGGGAAAATTTTGAACTTCCGATTCGTATCGGAGAGCTTTTTCAAAATAAGGAATGGCTTCTTCCTTTTGTCCGAGACGATGAAATTTAATGTAACCGATGATGTAATTCATCCAACCGAGAGCGTTGCTTCTGCCGTCTTTGTATTTTTCATTTTTATATCTGTATTGATATGCACCGTAATCTTTGGATTTAACATCTTTTTCCAATAATTCGATAACGAGTTCGGCGAAATAGATCGTTTTTGCATTAAGGTCGGGCTTTTTATTCGGCTTTGCCAATTTGTCAAAACCGATTGCCGCCAGCACGATCGGAACATCAACAAACTCTGGCCTGTGTTTGAGAATTTCTTCACCTGCTTCAAACACTTGCTTCCAATTCTGTTTTTTGTAAGCTTTATCGAAATTAACAATATATTTATTTTCCGGAGGAATAGGATAATAACAAGGTTTATTACCCTTTATCCATTTTTCCAATTCTGGAATCACTTCTTTAAAATAGTTGACATATTGCTCTTGATACTTCTTATCTTTCTCGCACGCACTGTTTTCAACCGTTACTATAAAATCTTTTGCTGCTTGAATAGCAACTTTTTTCTGTTCGATTGTGTTTTTATCGTAATTTTGGACAAACAAAATATAGAGTCTTTTTAATTCTTCGATTCCATCAATTCCGGCCAAAAGTTTGTCGCTCGCACCTGATTTTTTCAAAATTGTTTTTTTGCTCTCATCAAGTTCAAAATCCGTTCCGTTTTTACAAACCTGACTTATCAAGTCCGCGTTTATCTCGTCTAAAGTTATTCCGTTTTTGGCAGAGCTATCCAAAGCATTCGAAATAAATTCCAATGAAAGTTTATTGGAATTGGTGCGAATGGTTTCGATCAGCAGATCGCCGGCTCCGGCTTTTCTCAAATCCTTTTCGGTTTTTTCATCGAGCAGAAAATCAACCTTTTGTTCTTTGACGGCTTTGATCAATTGTTCGTTGAGTTCTTTTTCCGGCGTGGAGATTCGGGATGTAAATTTCAGTTTGACGAGCAGATCGTTGAGTGATAAATGCTTTGATTCTTCGGATGATTTTTGCGGAAAGGCAAAACTAAACAAAATAAAAATTAAAAGAAA
>JBGTRS010000591.1:0-2745 GCA_041940665.1 Pyrinomonadaceae bacterium
AAATGTAAATACGCAGGAGGAGGTCGGGGAACCGACCGGCAATATAAACGAATCCGGCGAAGCAAAAGCTGAGGAAAACAGACAATTGACGGAGATTACCGTTGGCGACACCAAACTTCAGGCTTATCCCGGCGGAATCGAAGATCAATTGGTCAAATTCATTGAGTCCGATGAATATAAGAACGCCACCGATGAGGAACTGAAGAACAAGTGGTTCGATTTTGACGATCTCAACTTTAAATTTAATTCAACCGAACTCGAAGAAACATCACAACGTCAGCTCGATAACATCGCGGCGATCTTGAAGGCTTACCCGGATGTGAAGATCAAGATCGGCGGATATACCGACAAGAAAGGAAATGATGCGGCGAATAAAAAACTTTCCGACGATAGAGCCAAAGCCGTCAAAGCCGCTCTTGAAAAAGCAGGTGTCGGCTCGCAAGTTCCCGAAGCGGAAGGCTACGGCGAGGAGTTTGCGAAGGTTGACGAAAACGCTTCGGATGAAGGGCGTGCCGCTGACCGAAAAACTTCGATTCGGTTACTCAAAAAATAAATCGGAAATCTCTAAACTCGAAAAAGAGCGGTTGTTTTGCAAACCGCTCTTTTTTATTCGGCAGGAGATTGGGAACTAAATTTTTTTTATCAATTTCCTTCCGCTGTTCTGCCGTCAACGCCGCCGGCTTCCGAGATGACGGGCAGAGGATAAGTTCCCCGCGGACCCGTGACGAGATGCGGTTTGATAAAATCGTTGAAAGTTTTTGTGCTAATCATATCCGGGTGCATCGCTTTGGTGATGGCAAAATCGTTGATGCCGAATTTGGCGGACTCGACCGACACGAAACCGTCATTCCAGGCGGGCGTGGCACAGAGCAGAGGAATGGAGTTTCCGACCAGAGCCGCGAACTTCGTGCCTTTTCGTTGGGTCACATATTGATTGAAAAGAGCTATTTCGGCGGGCATCAGCTCCTTGGCCGTCTGCATTTGATTCTTAAAGACATCGTTATTTCCCATCGAATCGGCACAAGGAACGCCGTTGTTCGGTGTGCCGAGCATCAGCAGATGTTTGACGACCGGATAGCTGTCCGGCAAAACTTCCATCTGCTTATGAACATAAAGCCGGGCGACCAGTCCGCCCGTCGAATGGGCGAGCATATCTATATGCCACGCATTATTGGCGGTGCGGACATTCTCCACATATTTCGCTAAATTGTCCGCATTGTCATAGACGCTTCTGTTTGATTTGGTCGGAACGGTTTTTCCTTCGACCGTGATCGTTCCTTGCGAAGTTACGTCAATGACACGGTTTGCCTTCCAATCGTAGCTGTGCGAAATGGTCAGAAGATTTTGATAAATTTCAAAATCTACCGGGTTTGTCCAAATGCCCGGAACAAAAACCAGCGGCTTCGGGGCGATCTTCAAATTTTTGGTCATTTCGTCCTTCAATTTATATTCTTCCCAAACCTCTGCTTTGATTCGTTGGATAGTTCGCGGACGACCGTCTTCAAACCAGGCGTAACCTTGCGAATTCCAGAGCATTTCAACCTCGCGTTCCTCGCCGCCTTCGAGCCGGATGGAAAACGTCTCATCTTTTAGCGGCACATCTTTTCTGGAACCGTTATATTTGTCGCCCTTGTATGTTTCCTTGAAATAAACTTCGGCAAATTTCGTTTCCGCCGACATATTCAGAACCTTGGCTTTGATCTTGATCAGATTTCCGTCAATCGTGTTTGAATATTCCGAAATTTCCTGCCAATCATTCCAGTTCGGAAATTTCATATCCTCAAATTTGAGTTCGGTGATCAAAAGCTTCGGCGGACAGCGTGTAAAAGTCCAGGTTGCTGTATAGACAAACGACCGCACCTGGCCTGTGCCGTCGTCGCCCCAGGTTTTTGAACCGGTGATCGTATCGGGATTGTTCGGATCGAGTTTTTCGCCGTAAACGGAAAATGATTCGCCTTTGATGCGGGTGGCTTCGTTGGTCGTGCGTTTAAAAGGTTCATTGTTCTTTGCCTGACAATGACCGCTTTTTTTGACGTCTTCCGTGCGTTTGTATGTGCCGTTGGCGTCGGGAAAGGAAATATTGAAGTGATATGTTCCGCTCGCTTCATCAATGCCTAAATAAAATGATTTAGCATCGCCGGTCGCTTGGGCGAAGGTTTCGCGGTTATCAATTCCTTCGATGATAAACCAATGCCCGTTCTCGCGTGAGTTGCAGCTGTCCCAGACTCTTTCTTCGCCCCAATTATGATCTTTGTCGGCAAAATTTACGTTCGTTTTAATGGTCGGATTCGGCGGGGTTTTTCCGTCAATGACCGCTTTGGCTTCATATCTGTAATCTCTCGTTTTTTTATGCTTGATGCGGTCTTTGTCTTTACGGATTCCGGGATTGTCCGATTCGAGCGAATCCTTCAAGGTTTTCGTCAATGTGACGATGCCGCTCCAACCGCCGTTGCATCCTGTATTTTTACCGCCCGATGCTTTTGAAGTCTGATTTGCCGGAGGTTTTGCTCCGCCGCCGCCGCGCCGCGTTTGTCCAAAGGCGGAAAAACTTCCCGATAAAATGCTGACGCACAGCAGAAAACTAAATGAGCGTTTGATGCTGTGAAAATATAAATTATTTCGCATAATGATTCTCTCCCGAAATTTTGCCGATGAAGAAAACGGCAGTGTTTTCCCAGCTTTAAACGCGGTAATTCGTCCGGGAAAGTATCAATGCAAAAGGGATTTTATGGTAAAAGGCGGGAT
>JBGTRS010000592.1:0-2744 GCA_041940665.1 Pyrinomonadaceae bacterium
TAAATTCGATCGCGGTTCTGCCTTTGAAATCTCTGACCGATGAAGAGAACGGCAAGGCTCTCGGCCTGGGTCTGACCGATGCTCTGATTACGAAACTCGGCAGTTTGCGTTCGGTCGTCGTCAGACCGACGAGTGCGGTTATGAAATTCGCCGAAACGAATACGGATGCCGTCGAGATCGGCCGCCGTCTGAATGTCGATGCGGTTTTGGAGGGCACGATCCAGCAAGCGGAGGGCCGGATCAGGATCAACGCCCGTCTGTTGAATATCAAAACCGGAGAACAACTCTGGACGGAAAAGTTCGACGAACCGGCCAACGAAATCTTTGCCCTGCAGGATACGCTTTCCAATCGGATCGTCCGAACGCTGGCGTTCGGGATAAAGACAAGCGAACTGGAAGGTCTCGCGACGCACCCGACCGAAAACGCCGAAGCTTACGAAAAATATCTGCGGGGGCGGTTTTATCAGAGCCGGAATAACGAGCAGGGCTTACTGAGAAGCATCGAATTCTACGAACAGGCGATCGCTCTCGATCCGAACTTTGCCGAACCATACGCGGGCATCGCCGACGCCCATGTGATCTTGTATAATTTCGGTTTGCGTCCGCCGGATACTGTTATTCCTCAAGTCAAACAAAATATCCGGCGTGCCTTACAGCTTAATCCCGACCTTTCGGATGCCCATCTGACGCTCGCTCAGATACTTTTTCTATATGAACGCGACTGGCAAAAAGCCGAGGCGTCATTTCAGAAGGCGGTCGAACTGAATCCGAATAACGCCAACGCATTTTTGCGATACGGTTATTTTCTGACCTTTCTCGGCAGATTCGATCAGGCACTTTCAAACCTTGAAAAAGCAAGACAGCTTAATCCGCTCTCATCCTTCGTCCAGATCAATATCGCTTCCGTCTATCTGTGTCAGCGAAATTATCCGGCGGCGATCGAACTGTTGAACAAAATCATCACCGACGATCCGGAAATTTCGACACCGCATTGGTTTTTAGGGGCGAGCTACGAGGCCAGCGGCGAAACGGACAAAGCCTTCACCGCCAATTTGCGGGCTTTGGAACTCGAAGGCGGAACCGCGTTGGCAAAACGTCTGGACGAAATAAAAAAACAAAACGGTGAAACGGCGGCTTACCGGGAATGGCTTGACGAAACTTTGAAGGCCCGGGCAAAAGGCTTTGTTCCGGCCATCCAGATCGCCTTTCTTTCAGCCGTTTTGAAAGATTCCGGGAAAACCCTTTTCTGGCTCGAAAAGGCCGAAGCCGAACGCGATGCGACGCTCTGGGCAGTCAAATATGTCGCCCGTTACGATTTTCTGCGGAACGATGGACGCTTTCGGCAACTGGTCAAAAAGATAGATTCAAAACAACCATAAGATTCTGTTTATTCCATTTAAGCTGACAGATCATCTCTTTCTTTATCCGTATTTTTCACCGATCCCCAAAACCAGATAGAGCATATTCAATGCAAACTTTTTGCCGTTGCGGCATCAAAATACAATTGCAAAAAAGCATATTTATCATTAATATACTCAGACCGATGATTTACCCCGATGAAAATTGACCGTTGGCAAAGAATAGAATCCGTATTTCAGGCCGCCATTGACCTCGCGGTAGAAGACCGCCAAAAATTCCTCGAAACCGAATGCCGGGAAGACGCCGAACTCAGATCGGAAGTCGAAAAACTTCTCAGGAACTTTGACTCCGCCGAAAGCTTTATCGAAAAACCCGTCTGGACGGACAGCTTTTTTGTTGATTCTTCGGCGAAAAAGGTTATTTCCGATTCATTTGACGAGCTTATCGAAAACGGTTCGGACAAGGAACCGCTGATCGGCCGGCGGGTCGGCGTTTATGAACTGGTCAAGGAATTGGGACGCGGCGGTATGGGGGCGGTCTATCTGGCGGAACGGGCGGACGGCGAATTTCAGCAGAAGGTCGCCATCAAACTCATCAAACGCGGGATGGATTCGGATTTCATCATCAAGCGTTTCCGCAACGAAAGACAGATTCTCGCTTCGTTCGAGCATCCGTTTATCGCCCGGCTTTTGGACGGCGGCACGACCGCCGACGGCTTGCCGTATTTCGTCATGGAATTTGTCGAAGGCGACTCCTTGTTTGAATTCTGCGACAAACAAAAACTTACCGTCAGAGAACGTCTCGAAATTTTCCGGCAGATCTGTGCGGCGATCTCCTACGCCCACGAAAGACAGATAATTCACCGCGACATCAAACCGGGCAACATCCTTTTTACCAGATCGGGCGTGCCGAAACTGCTCGATTTCGGCATCGCCAAAATTCTCGATTCCGAATTGATCCATGAATCGGTCAGCCCGACGGCTTCGGTCGTCCGTTTGATGACGCCCGATTACGCTTCGCCGGAACAGATCAGCGGCAGCGAGATCACGCCCGCTTCCGATATATATTCGCTCGGGATTTTGCTATACGAACTTATCAGCGGTTATCGTCCGTATAATTTTTCGGGAAAATCCCTCCACGAAATTTCGAGAACCATCTGCGAAATTTGCCCGAAAATGCCGGGTGAAGTGATCGGCAAAGACGAGCAATTGCTGGCACGATATTCCGAAAATCCCGAAAAGGCGGCTGACGTGCGAGGTACGAATCTCACAGACCTCAAACGCGAGATCAGCGGTGACCTCGAAAAGATCGTGATGAAGGCCATTGCCAAAGAGCCGGAAGAAAGATATTCGACGGTCGAAGACTTCTCCGAAGATATTTTCCGG
>JBGTRS010000593.1:0-2735 GCA_041940665.1 Pyrinomonadaceae bacterium
ATTTCTCTCGATTTAAGCCAGGATCCGATGACCGTCGTAGCACGCGGAGCCGCAATATTTGCCGGAACGCAGCGTATAAAAAAGACTGTTTCAAAACCGACAAAGCCCGATAATTATTCTTTGCAGCTTGAGTATGAACCGGTTGGAATTGATCCAGATCCGTTTATTGCCGGGAAAATCCTTGGTCAAAATGCCGAAGGTTTTGACGGCTTTTCGATTGAGTTTGTCAATGAATCTTCTCAACCGACTTGGCGGAGTGGGCGCATTTCCGTAAACACCGACGGCGGATTTACCGCCAGTTTGTGGGCGCAAAAAGATATTCGCAATGAATATAAGATTTATCTCTTTGACCGGGTTGGAAACGGAAAAATTATTTCTCCGGATGTGCTTACATATACTATCGGCTCTGCTGCGGATAAACAGCCTTTACTAAACGACATTTCTATCGCGCTTAGAAATAATGAAATAGATGTGATTTTTGAAAAAGGATCGCCGCTACCTCTTAGAAAAAAGAAAAAATACATACAGGTTAATTCTGTAAAAAAAGATAACCCGGACTATATTGTTCGCATTCCTCTTGTCGAGGGCAGAGCCGGCAAGGCGGACAGAAACAAGCCGATTGCCAGAGTTGAAATTTTCTCCTCTGAAATAAAGCGAGATTTGCCGGCAAATTCGGAGTTGGAAATCATATTTCTGATGGATGAATCCAGAACGGTTGACTTAGAGATTTATATTCCGGTTCTTGATCAGGAGTTTAAACGAAAACTAAATGTCTCCGAATATCATCCACCTTCCGTTGATGATCTGTATAATGATTTCAGCAATGAAGAAAACCGATTAAACGAATTGAAAGAAAGGCTGGAAGATGCCTCCGATAACGATGCCGAACGTATTTTAACTGAAATCGAATTGGATCAAACCTGCACAATCATCTCTCAAAATTTAGATAATGAAAATGATGATGCGGCTCAACTTGAAGCTTTCAATCGTCTGCTCGATCTGCGTGTAAAACTAGACCAGATCGAGGATAAGCTTCAGATTCCGCAACTGCAACAGGCAGCCGCCGAAGAGATAGAAATTATTGAGGATCTTATTTCAAAATACGGCGAAGCTGACGATCAGAAAAAATTCACCGAACTGAAACGCCATTTGAATACTGCTTTCGGAGCCAGACAAAAAAACGTTTTGTTGATTCGTGAAAAAATCGAAGAACTTTACTCATTAAAATTTCAGATGCTAGCCCGCCGTCCCGAATGGTGGATTGGATATTTCGAGTATCTGGAAAATAACGAGGAAGAAATGACCGATCAAAAACTTGCGGCACGGTTGATTACAACAGGAAGAAGAGAGATCAATAATGGTCAATTGGAAAATTTACAAAATATATGTATTCAGCTAGGAAACTTACTTCCTTCGGATGAGAGAAACAAACAAGAGGGATATGGGTCAACGATTATGCGATTCCGACAATAAATCAAGGTATTGTTATAAAGAGAAAATCGAAGCGCGCCAAAATTAATGAATGCATTGCCAATGAAGTTGTAAAAGATGAGCGACATAAAAAAAATTTGGACTGAGGTAAGTTTTACACGCAAAGTAATCTGGCTTTCGTGGCTGAGTGTTTTGGTGTTTTTGACCGGATTAAACTATTTAACTGCTTTAAATTCTGCTGACCAGTTTTCTTCAGAAACAAATAACAATAAATTACCTGTTAACCCAACTGCTCCGTTAGGGATGGTTTACGTGCCGGGCGGAACGTTCCGCATGGGAAATGCTTACAGCAAAAATGAAGCGGAAATTCCAGACCATAGCGTTACTGTCAATCCATTTTTCATAGATAAATATGAAGTAACAAATCAACAATATGCTCAATTTGTAAAAGCTACTGCGCATAAACCTCCCGTTGGTTGGAGAAAAGAAGGATATAAGAAAGGGACGGATAATCATCCCGTTACGGGAGTTAACTGGGAAGATGCAAAAGCCTATGCCGCTTGGATTGGAAAAAGACTTCCAACGGAAGAAGAATGGGAATTTGCGGCTCGAGGAGACAGCAATTACTTATATCCCTGGGGAAATGAATGGATAAAAGGGAAAGCAAATGCCGATGGAGAAAGTAAAATGTTAATGAAAATAGGGGAGCTAAACGGAGCTTCAAAATTCGGCGTTTACGATATGGTGGGCAATGTCTGGGAGTGGACTGCAAGTGATTTCAAAGCCTATCCGAATGGGACGCTGCCTAAAGCTTTTGCAGGAAAATCAAACTTGAAGACAATCCGGGGCGGAAGTTTTCAATCTACTAAAGAGTTTGCCACGACAACTTATCGAATCGGCTGGGCAGCAACAGGAGCAGAAAACTATGATGCTACCGGTTTCCGTTGTGTAAAGGACGTATCGAAATAGGAGAGTCAAATGAAAAAAATCTCTTTCAGAAAACGGGTAATTTTATTCTTCGCCAGTTTGTATTTAATCTTTACTGTTCCAGATGTGTTTGCTCAGTGTGGGCTTCCCGGTACGCCGCCGTGCAAAAAGAAAGCTTCACAAAAATCAACTAACAAGTCAACGACTAAAAAACCAATTAAAGTAAACAATGATACACAAGAAGAGAATATCCCTGCTATTAATTCAAAATCCTCTATCGAAGCTCCGGGCTACACAGGTCTTTTAGTTGAGACGATTGATGGTCGGATTGTAAAGGAAAGCTATTCAAATTATGCTTTCAATCCGGGTGCAAATGT
>JBGTRS010000594.1:0-2728 GCA_041940665.1 Pyrinomonadaceae bacterium
ATCCTTTGCTTGAAGAATCGCTTCGCTCCGCTTCGGTTCAGAGTTCAGAGTTCAGAGTTCAGAGTTCGTCTAGCGAAAATCCAAAATCCAAAATCCAAAATCCAAAATCTGATATTGTTCCGACTTCGTTCAAACTCACCAAACAAAACTCCGTCATGATTATTTCGGGAGCGAATGCGGGCGGAAAAACGGTTGTTTTGAAAACCGCCGGATTGCTTTCGTTGATGGCGGTTGCAGGTCTGCCTGTTCCGGCGAAATCGGCCAAAATTCCCTTCTACGCCTCGGTTTTGGCGGACATCGGCGATCATCAATCGCTCTCGGCAAATCTTTCGACCTTTTCTTCGCATATTTCAAACATCGCTTCGATGATGAAAAATCTAAACACTCCGGCACTCGTTCTCCTCGATGAAGTCGGCACGGGAACCGATCCCGAAGAAGGTTCGGCGTTGGGAGTCGCGGTCGTTGACCATTTCCGCCGAAATAATGCTCAGGTCATCGCTTCGACGCATTATAAAGGCTTAAAGATTTACGCCACGAACGACGAAGATGTCATCAACGCTTCGGTCGAATTCGATGAAAAAACGCTGGAGCCGACCTACAGACTTTTGACCGGAATTGCCGGAGCATCTTCGGGCCTCGAGATCGCCCGGCGTTTCGGCATCCGCGATGATGTCATCGAAAAAGCCCGCGAAAATCTTAACGTCGCCGCTCAGGAAGCCGAAAATTATCTGCATAAACTCCAGAAAGAAACAAAACAAGCGGAAGATCTGCGAACCGCTCTGGAAGAAGAACGCGAAGCCGTCGCCGAAAAATATTCAAAACTCGATGTCGAATTTCACAAAAAGGAAAGGACGCGACGCGGCGAATTTGAAAAGGAATTGAACAAAATCGTCAAAGATTTTGAAAAGCAGACGAAAGAATTCTTAAAAACGATCAAAGACAAAAATGAACGCAAAAAGTTCGAGAAAGAAGTTGCCACACAAACTGCCGCCTTGAAACGACGCGGAGACACGGAGACACGGAGACGCGGAGAAACAACCAAGTCGGCAACGTCGGCATTAGCCGATGGTTCTTCAAGAACAAAAACCGAAGATCAAAAACCAAAGACCAAAGATATGCCGATCGAAGCCGGCTCAAACGTCTTGCTGAAAAACTTCGGCACGGTCGGCAAAGTCGAAAAGATCAACGGCAACGAAGCGGAAGTTCTGGTCGGTTCGATGCGTATGAAGCAAAAACTCACGGACCTCGAAGCCGTCGAAACGGAAGAAAAACCCTCTAAAAACCGGCTTGAAAATCTGCAAAAAAAAGCAAAAGCTTCAAACATTGACCTGAGCGTCGGCGGAGTTCAATCGGAACTAAATCTCATCGGCAAAACGACGCTCGAAGCCGAAGACGAGGTTGATAAATTCCTCGATGATTCATTCGTCAACAAAATGCACCAGGTCCGCATCGTCCACGGTTTCGGCACAGGTGCTCTGAAAAATTTCGTTCATCAATTCTTAAAAGGCCATCCGCACGTCGAAAACTTCGGCTTCGCCCCGCAAAACGAAGGCGGAAACGGTGCTACAATAGTTGAATTGAAACAGTAGGAGAAAATTGTGAATATTCCAATATTAAAAATTTTATTGCTTTTACTTATTTTCTCAAATTTCATCTTTTCCCAGGAAACACCGGAAGCAAAACTGATTGATGAATTCGGCAAAATAACCTGTGAAGATGTTCTGCAAAGGACGGACGCATTTATTGTTGAACTCCAAAACAATCCTGCCGCAAAAGGGTTTTTTGTAATAGATTTAGGTAATGAAAAAACCAGCTTTGGAATCAGATATGAACGATGGCTAATCGGACATTTGAACTTAAGAAAATTTGATTTAAGTCGTATAAAGACCATTAGAACTAGCTCAGCAAAAGAATTTATCATTCGATTTTGGCTTGTTTCAGAACGAAGTCAAGAACCCGAATATGTTGAAAAAGATTGGGACTTTACATTTTATAAAAATCAAAAGCCTTTCATTTTCTCTGCGAATTACTACGATGGAAGTCTCTGTCCTGGCGTTGAAATACTCAGCTTAAATTATTTTGCCGAGTATATGAAAGCAAATCCGAAATCACGCAGTAATATTGTCATTAAAACAATTTCCGACAAAAAATTTTTTGACGAGAAAAAAGAATTGCTCGAATTGATCGTGGATAAATATAAAATTTCCAGTAAACGGATTCGTTTCTTCCGAGTCAGGAAGAATCATTATTGGTCAGATGGCACTCCTGAAGTTGAAGTTTGGATTCTTCCGTAAGTTAAGACTTTATAAATTTATTAAATGCTCTATCCGCAATATTTTATTGATGATCTGAAAAATCGTGCCGACATTGTGCGGATCATTGGCGATCATGTGCAACTGAAGAAAAAAGGGGCGAATTGGATGGGATGCTGTCCGTTTCATCAGGAAAAAACGCCTTCTTTTTCGGTGAATGCGGCGAAGGGTTTTTATAAATGTTTCGGCTGCGGGAAAGGCGGGAACATCTATACGTTTTTGATGGAGATCGAGGGGTTGAATTTTCCCGAAGCGATCAAGGAAGTTGCCGAAAAATCGGGCGTTCCTCTGCCCGAGCCGGTTGATGACAAAACCTTTCAGAAACGCAAAGAGAAAAAGGAACAGGAAAAGAAACTCGCCGATAAGGTTATCGAACTAAACAAGATTGCCCTTGAATTCTGGGAAAATCATTTACA
>JBGTRS010000595.1:0-2728 GCA_041940665.1 Pyrinomonadaceae bacterium
GGCGGCGATCACGCGGTATATGATCGAGCAGGCGGAACACGCGGGGCTCGCCAATGTTTTTCCAATCGGGGCGATCACGAAATCTTCGCACGGCGAGCAACTTGCGGAAATGGGTGAGATGAAAGCGGCGGGTGCGGTGGCCGTCTCCGATGACGGAAGACCCGTGCCGACCGCCGGAATGATGCGACGGGCGATGCAGTATGCGAAGGATTTTGATCTCCCGGTCGTTGACCATTGCGAAGACAAATCGCTTTCAGCGGGCGGCGTGATGCACGAAGGCAAAGTCTCACTTCTGCTCGGGTTGAAAGGAATGCCCGCACTCGCGGAAGATATTGATGCTGTCCGCGATATTCTGCTCGCCCGCGAAACGGGTGCTCATATCCATATCGCTCACGTTTCGACCAAAGGTGCGATCGAAGCCGTCCGACGGGCTAAACGTGAGGGAATAAATGTCACCTGCGAGGTTACACCGCACCATTTTACTCTGACCGACAGAGCGGTCGAAGGTTACGACACGAATACGAAAATGGCTCCGCCGCTTCGTTCCGAAGAACACTTGGAAGCCGTCATTGAAGGCATCAAAGACGGCACGATTGACGCCATCGCCACCGATCACGCCCCGCATCACGCCGACGAAAAAGCCCTTGAATACGACGCCGCCCCGTTCGGCATTACGGGACTTGAAACCGCCGTCGGACTTGCATTCAACGAACTCGTCCACAAAGGAATCATCAGTCTTGAAAAACTTGTCGAACTCTGTTCGGCCAATCCCGCGAAAATTTTTCATCTGAAAGACCGTGGGACTTTAACGAAAGGCTCAATCGCCGACATCACGATCATTGATCCTGAACTCGAATGGACTTACAACGCGAGTGAGTCGCTTTCAAAATCGAAAAATTCCCCGTTCGACGGCTGGCAATTCACGGGCGGAGTCGTCGCCACGATCGTCGGCGGAAGGATCGTTTACCAGAGATAATTTTTGCACCTCAAAGATCAGATACTCACGCGTTAGATATCGGAAGCGAAATTTGCTCTTCAAAAAACCCAAAAAATTTTGCGGAACAAATTCCGCTTCCGTTTTCGTAAAGCACGGATATTTGATTTTTCTAAGGAGCAATTTATGACCAGATTATTTTTATTGATGATCTTCGCATTTGCATTTACGACTTCCCTTTTGGCTCAGGATGAGATCGAGATCATGAGCTACAAGGAATACGGCACGATCAGACACGAACGCCCGTTTATTCTGAATTTCAAAACCGAAAAAGGGGCTCTGCTTTATTTCGGGATCGGGCATGTCTTTAAATACGATGATCCGCAGATCGCCGAACTCGAAAAGCGTTTTCTCGAATTTCGCCCGACGCTAATTTTGAACGAAAGCGGAACACCGCCCGTCGCTAAAACTGCCAAAGAAGCGGTCGAAAAATACGGCGAACCGGGGTTAATGAGTTTTCTGGCCGCCAAACACGGAATTCCCGTCAGATCGCTCGATCCGCCCCGGATGGACGAGATCAAACATATTTTGGGATTAAAAAAATGGTCGCTCGAGCAGGTTTTTCTTTTTTATGTTCTCCGGCGGATTCCCGAAAACAATCAAAAGCCGAACCCCGAAAACCCGGACGAAATGGTTCTCCAGGCGATCAAAGCTTCGGCCAATGCTCCCGGTTTTGAAGGTCTTCCGAAAGATTTAGCCGAATTCGAGCAAAGCGTCAAAAAACATTTTCCCGACGTCAAAGACTGGCGGCAGATCGAACAGAAGATTTTCAACCCGAATCCCGATCTCGGCCGATTTACGAACGACATTGCCGATGCCTCGGTTCAGTTTCGCGGGAAGTTTATGGTCAGAACGATCGCCGGCGAAGTAAAAAAAGGCGAGCGGGTTTTTGCCGTCGTCGGAGCCAGCCACGTCGTCAAACAGAAAAAAGCTCTCGAACAGATTCTGGCGGTTCAAAAGTGAAGATTTGAATCATCAAATAGTCATCCTAAAAAAACGGGATCGCGTATCAAGCTACGCGATCCCGTTTTTTTAGCAGTATTTTTCAACCGTAAATTAAAATTCATCAAGCTTTGCTTTCCGCACCATCGGATAGAGCGGCGGCGAGGAACCGGCCTGAACCGTTTCGAGAAGCTCAAATCCGAACCGTTCATACAGCGGAACATTGGCCGGATTGGTAGATTCAAGATAAGCCGATGTTTTATCGCTATCGCAGGCAATCAAGCCATACTTCATCAGGGCCGAACCATAACCGTTCCCCTGCAGATATGTATCAACACCGATCATCGGAAGATACCAGTGCGATTCCGCCGGCTGATATGTGTCGAGCTGTTCGAGTATGGAATACAGATCCGCCCTAACTTCTGCGGAGAGCGTTTCCTCAAAAAAACCGATCAACTCATCTTCATCGAAATGCACATCGGGCGGCAGCCATAATGCGGCACCGCCGAAGTCATCCGTGTAATAGGCACTTTTGTTTTCAAACGCTTTGCCGGCAAAAATTTCGATAAAACGCGGAAAATGCTTCAAAAATTCATAAGGATCGGGATACAACCAGCGGGCCACGGGATCCGTGCTGAATGCCAGGGCGATCGTTCCGATCAATTGATTCTTTTCAGCTTCCGTAGAGATTCTGACAATTTCCGAAGTTTCGCCAACCGGAGCAGAATTGTTATTTATAACTGCTTCTAACATTTTTTTATTTCTCCTGTATAAAAAATTAAGGGCTCTTTC
>JBGTRS010000596.1:0-2727 GCA_041940665.1 Pyrinomonadaceae bacterium
TCGAACTGAATATCGAAGACCTGATTCCCGATGAAGAAGTTGCCATTACGGTGACGAAAGCCGGATACGTCAAGCGGACGCCGATCGCGACCTATTCCAAGCAATCACGCGGCGGCAAAGGCCGGTTCGGAGCGACGGCGAAAGATGAAGATTTTGTCCAGTATCTGTTCACCGCTTCGACGCACGACTACTTGATGGTTTTCACCGACGACGGACAGGTTTACAAACTCCGTGTTCACGAAATACCCGACGCACTTCCCTCGGCCCGCGGCAAAGCCATCGTCAATCTTGTCAGCATCCCGTCCGTCCGACGGCTCGTTACCGTTCTGCCGGTCAGAGATTTTACCGATGACACGTTCGTCACGATGGTCACGAAAAAGGGCGTCATCAAGAAAACGGCTCTTTCCGAGTATCAGAACATCCGCGTCAACGGGATCAATGCGATCAATATTGACGATGACGACGAACTGCTCGACATCATCGAAACTGACGGATCGAAGGAAATTCTGATCGCGACGCACGACGGTATGGCGATTCGCTTTGACGAACAGGATGTCCGTCCGATGGGCCGAGTCGCCCGCGGTGTTCGCGGAATCAAACTGAGGAAAGGCGATTACGTCATCGGCGTCTGTGCGGTTGATGATGAAAAACAGAAGATTCTGACCATTTCCGAGCAAGGATTCGGCAAACGCACCGAGGTCGGCAATTACCGTCTCATCAAACGCGGCGGGAAAGGTGTGATCAATATGAAAACGACCGCCAAAACCGGTAAGGTCGTCGCATCGTTCCCGGTCGAAGACGATTCGGAAATTATGATCATCACCCAGCAGGCGAAACTCATCCGCATCGGCGTCGAAAACGTTCGCGAAACGGGACGTTCCGCTCAAGGCGTGATGCTCATCCGGACAAACAAGGATGATCTCGTCTCAAGTGCATCGCTTTTGGATGCGGGCGAGGAAGAAGAGTAAAATATGGCTATAAAAGGAAAGGACGGCTTGCAAGTTTAATTTGCAAGCCGTCCATTTTTATTTCGTGAATAATTTTGCTCTATAGACAACTCCAACTTCCGTTGACGACCATCGCCGGCGAACCGCTTCCGCCGCCGCGGCAGGGCGTGTCGCCGCGCCGGCAGTCTTCGCAATAGACCATCGAACCGTTCGGTTTGCCGTTGGGCAGTTGATTTTGTCTCAAGGACGGCATTTTGACGGGATTGCCGAATTCGACGTCCGTGCCGAAATAGGTCGGATGGCCGGGAACGTTTCGCTCACCCGGTTGTCCGGTCATAAACAGAACGGTCGCTTTATCAAAATTATTTTTTGAACCGCCCTGACAGCCCAGAATGTTTCCGTCGTAGCAGAACCGGTCGCCGGTCGAATAGACACGCAGACGTTCATCGGCCTGAAATGCTCTTGGACCGTAAAGCGAACCGATGGACACAAACGTCCGGCGGGCTTTAAAGACGAGCGGATCGCCGAAGATACTGTTGACGACCGTGATCGGATATGAATAATCCCCCGCGTATGGATTTTCAACCTCGTTATAGACAAGCGAATTGGTCATCGCTTCGGTTTCCGAGGCGACGATGGTTATATTTCCGGTATCCAGCAGGTTGATAAAAGTTCCGCCGCGGGCGTTCGGAAAACCGCCGCCGAAGGTGTCCTGGATCAAGACCATGCCGACCCGTTCAAAATCCATCGAATTGGCATTTTGACCGGGTGATCTTTTCGGATTGATAAATAAACTTCCTTCTACTTTCCAGTCGGAATTGCGGATGTTCGTATAGATTCCGGCATCGCGGTTGTAGATAAAACGGCATTCCTTGACCTTGACGTAATCGAATTGCCAGTTGAGATCGGTTTGCGGCAGACCGCGAACATAAATACCGCGGAAGAAATTGTTGAAGGTAACCCTATCAAAACTAAAACCCTGCGATGTCTGATAGGCTCCGAGACCTTCGACACCGACCGTATTCTGATTGCTTTCAGCATAGAGTTCGATGTCCTGGATGGAGACTTTCTCCGTGCATTCACCGATCTGAAAAAGCGATCTATTGGTTCCCCGCAAGATAATCCGGCTCGAGCTTTTTTTGAAAAGATCATTGGTCGAAGCCCCCGAATGAAGTCCGTTCGTGCCTTTGATGACGATGCCGGAAGGCAGAGCGATCGGCGAGGTGACGACATATTCACCTTCCGGAAATGAGACAGTTCCGCCGTTTCTGGAAGCGATATAGGTCATCGCACTCTTTATCGCGAGCGTATCGTCGGTTCGGCCGTCGCCGACCGCACCGAAATCTTTGATGTTATAAAAACCCTGATCCTTTTCCGAAAGCGGAATCCAGTTATAAATGACGCGGGAATTGTATCGGTCGCCCGGAAATGAGATGCGGTACATTTTGTCTTCACCTTCAAAACACCATTTGAATTCGCGGGGATCGGCCTTGATCGAAGCGGTCGAAGAACTGTTTTGAACGAGCCTTGATCCGGAGCCGCCGCAGGATTTGAGATTCATCGGCGTGGCGGTGTTCAGATCGGCAATGACGATATCGGTGGTCGGCGGCACGAACCGTACGGCACAGGTCGTCTGCCGATGATTTTCCGGAACGCTGACGATGATGTTGTAGCCTTCAAACTTATTTTGAGTATATGTATTGACGGTGAATACAAAAATCAGGACAAACAGAAATGCAAATCTTTTTTTTATAGACATTATTTTCTCACTTTTTTTAAT
>JBGTRS010000597.1:0-2723 GCA_041940665.1 Pyrinomonadaceae bacterium
TCATCTTCAATGACCTCGGAAAGCAGAAAAAAATCTTGTAAGAAAAATAAAAAAATGCTAAATTGCATTCAGTCAAAAAACTCTAAGGGCAACATTCCAAAACTTTACGAGCAGTTTAGAGTTTTAAATCAATCGGCGTTGTCTGATTGCACTTAAGAAATTCTCTCAGCTTTTCGAGATAAAATTTCCTGTTCAATCAGATTTATTTAGAATCTCAGAATTAACTACGTTTTATGAAACAACTTTTTAAAGGTTATTTTAGAAAAAGTGATAGTGAAATTAAAGATATTTGGGATAATGGCATTATCACATTTGACGCGAATGTTTTGCTAAATCTCTATAGATATTCAAAGGATACACAAAAAGAATTATTGGAAATTTTTGAAAAATTTAAAGACAAAATTTGGTTAACTCATCAGGCGGCTCTCGAATATAACAGAAATCGTTACGAAGTTATAGCTGAACAGCAGAAGGCATATGATGATTTTAATAAAAGTATAGAGAAGATTGAAGGTGAACTTCGTAATACAAGCAGATCACCTTTTTTAAGCAAAAATTTGCATGAAAATTTAGAGAAAGTTTTTAATAAAGTTAAGACCGAAATTAAAGAAAGTGCAGATTCATTCGAATCAATGCTTAAAGAGGATCAAATATATGAAAAAGTAAATACTCTTTTTGATGAGAAAGTTGGACTTGAGTTCAGTCAAGTTAAATTGAATGAAATTTATTCTCTCGGGAAAGAACGATTTGATAAAAAAATACCACCGGGTTTCGAAGATGAGAAAAACAAGGAGGACAACAGAGAGTTTGGAGATTTAATACTTTGGGAGCAAATAAAAAACAAAGCTAAGGAAGATAAAAAGCACATTATTTTAATTACTGACGAAAGAAAAAAAGATTGGTGGTGGAAATTAAACGATGGTAGAACAATTGGTCCAAGACAAGAATTAGTTAAAGAGTTATGGGATTTTGCTCAAGTAGAATTTTTAATGTATTCATCAGATAGATTTTTAACATTCGCTTCCAATTACTTGCCAGATCAGGAAGTCAGTAAACAAGCTCTTGATGAGATTAGAGAGCGAAAAAAATATAAACATAAAGTTCCACTTGTTGAGGAATTGAGTAACAGTATTAAGGAAAATGAAAAGCGAAAAATGCTAAAGATGATCAATTTGAAGAATGTTAATGACTTACAACCTGACGAAATTTTAGAACGTTTGGAGTACTTAAATAGTAGAATTAGAAATGCTGAATCAAGAATTCATGAGTTAAGTTCAGAAGATATGTCTTTATCGGACAAACTTCAGGTCGAACTTTTAAGACATGCTCAGGAAAGATATTCTAATGAATACTTTGAGTTATCACAAAAATCCTTTGAGTTTTTTGATAACTTGTTTACACAAGTTAAAGACAAAACCGTGGAAAAACTATTACCTAATGATAAGAAGGATTCAACAGATAAATAAATAAAAACGAAGTAATTTTGCGTTCTTCTATGGACTTTTGCCTATTTCCAAAAATCACCGCAATTCTCTTTTCAAAATCTTGCCCGTCGCGGTCATTGGCAGAGATTCCCGGAATTCGACGAATCTGGGATATTTGTAGCTTGCCATATTTTCTTTGCACCACTCGACGAGTTCGGTTTCGGTGTGCGGCGCGCCTTCTTTTTTGACGATGAATGCCTTGACTTCTTCGCCGTTTTCTTCGCACGGGATGCCGATGACGGCGCAGAGGGAAACGGCTTCGTGCGTCATCAGAACTTCTTCGAGTTCGCGCGGATAGACGTTGAAACCGCCGCGCAGGATCATATCTTTGACGCGGTCGGAAATGTATATGTAGCCCTCGCCGTCGCGCCGCCCGACATCGCCGCTTCTGAACCAGCCGTTTTCGTTGATCGCCGCTGACGTAGCTTCCGGTTTTTTGTAATAGCCTTTCATGATGTTGTGACCGCGAATGCATATCTCACCGAGTTCGCCTTCCGCGACCTCATCGCCGTTTTCGTCAACGATCTTTATTTCCACGCCCCAGACGGGAAAGCCGACCGAACCCGGACGGCGCGAATCCATCTTGTTAAACGTCGCCACGGGCGAAGTCTCCGACAAACCGTAGCCTTCGATAATGACGACGTTAAATTTTTTCTCGAAAGCGTGCAGGACTTCGACCGGCAGAGGCGAACCGCCCGCACTGCACAGGCGCAGATTCCGCGCGATCTTTTCGAGATCGAATTTTTCCGCGTCTGGATAATTCAAAATCGCCCAATACATCGTCGGCACGCCCGCAAAGATCGTTACGTCGTATTTGTCCATCAGCGCGAGAGCCGCTTCGGGCGCGAATCGCGGCAGCAGCACGAGCGTCGCGCGGTTGTAAAATCCGGCGTTCATCTGCACGCTCTGACCGTAGGAATGAAATAAAGGCAAAGTTATCAAATGAATGTCCGCGTCGCGCCGTTCATACATCGTGTCGGAAAGCCGCGCGTTAAAGATCATATTCGCATGCGTCAACTCCGCGCCCTTCGGCTGTCCGGTCGTCCCGCTTGTGTAAAGAATGACCGCCGTGTCTTCCGAATTTGAAATAACGGTATCAATCCCGGTCGGCTGGTCTTTGATAAATTCGCTGTAGGTTACGGAATTTTCGCCCGGCGCGGCTGCATCGGGCGACATATTTATCAGGATAAACTTCTCGCAATTTTCCGCGCCTTGAAAACCTTCAAAGCCAAACTCGCC
>JBGTRS010000598.1:0-2723 GCA_041940665.1 Pyrinomonadaceae bacterium
TGTGTCGAGTGGCAGGATAATTCCGGTTGGCGGCATATGGATGCGCTTTACAATGCTTTTGACAACCGCAGTATTTACCGCCAGCGCGGAGCGGCAAACATAAAAGTAATGGATGCCAGTTTTCCAGTAGATTCGAGGTTTACAGGAATAATACCAAATTGGGGAGTGATGGATTCTCCCGGTGATCAAAAATTTTATCCGTATGCCGATTTTATAATTTCGCCTTCTTATCCCGGAGAATTCCGACCCGGTTACAGTTATTAAGTGTTTAAATTTGGAAATATGTTTGGTCTTATAAAACTAAAACCTGTGAAACAAAACACAAAAACAATTAACTTATCAAGAGAACCAACGAAAATGAATAAAGTTAAAGAAAGTATTAATCGTCGTAATTTTTTGGGGCTGACAATTACCGGAACTGCGGCTGCACTTTTGTCAGATAGTATAAATGTTCAGAATGTTTCGGCTCAGACGGTTAGAGTTCGTCCGAATATCGCCGATCTGCTTCCAAACAACCCGCAATTGAATGCTTTGAAATCGGGTGTGGAAGCGATGAAAAAACTGCTCAATACAGACTTTCGCAACTGGACGAGGCAAGCAAAGATTCATGATGATTTCTGTCCACACGGAAACTGGTTTTTTCTGCCCTGGCACCGGGCGTATTTATACTATTTTGAACAGATCTGCCGACAGGCATCGGGTTCGGCGGATTTTATGCTACCATACTGGGACTGGACGACATCGCCGAGACTTCCGGCGTCGTTCTGGGGAGCGGATAATCCCTTGATGGATACGACCCGTCAAAATACGCCTAATTCCGAAGCCAGAGCGGAAAACGTCGGGCAAAGCGTCATAAATTCGATTCTTGACATCAAAGACTTTTACACTTTCGGCAGCGGTTTTGCTGCCGAACAACGTCCGCCGCAGCCGAGACGCACCGGGCAGCTTGAAGGAACCCCACACAATTATATTCATGGTACTTTTATTCGCGGGAACATGGGAACTTTTATGTCACCGCTGGATCCGATCTTCTGGCTTCACCACGCCAATATTGATAGATTGTGGGCAACCTGGATCAGGCAGAATCCGGGCAGGATGCCGAACGATCCCGAATGGCTGGATTTCGAGGTCGGCACATTTTTCGATTTGCAGGGCAATCAGGTTAAGAAAAAAGTTTCCACGCTTCTTGATAATTATGCTCTCGGCTACCGCTACCCGGACCAGCCCGAAAAAGCCTTTAAGATCGGTAAACTGACCGATCTTAAAGAAAACGCTCCGCTCGGACTGTATGTAAAAAGTAATGTCAGCGCGATTGCCAGAACGAACGAAAGTTTAACGGTTGACGTTCCCGAAACGCCGGATACGCTTGATAAGGCGGTCGAAAAAATCGCCGCAACCGATCTCAAATCAAGTGCCGCGCTGCCGACGCTCCGGTTGACTGTCGAACTCGATAAGCCGGACAACACACAAACCTCGGTCAGGGTTTTTATCAACGCGCCTGATACGGCATCGGAACTGTCCGTTGACAGTCCGTCGTATGTCGGAACCATCAATTTTTTTGAAATGTCACATAACCACTCGGATATGACCAATGATGATAATTCGACAATGAATGCGAACGCCGATGATCGGACGTTTCTGCTGGATGCTACGACGACCATCCAAAAACTTTCAAAATCTAAATTGTTCGATAATCTGCAAGATGCGAAAGTTTCCATCGTTCCTGTTTTGACGGGAGACGCTTCCGACACCGGTCCGGCTCAGGTAAAATTGAACGGATTTAAGTTTGAAATTATCAGATAGTGCGAAGGACAACTTTGTAATTGATTTATCCATCTATTTTGATAGGCTGAAGGTTTAGGTATGAAGGCGAAAAAATGCAAAACGTTAATTTATGCCGTGTTGCTTACTTTTGTAGCGTTCGGCGCGGCGTTCGCCCAAACCGAAATTTCCGTCAACGAAAAGAAAATAACCGCTGATCTGGAAAAACAAAAAATCTTCGAGCAGTCGAATCAAAAAAAATCTTCGATAAAAATCAATGTTGCATCCGAGTTCGATTCGGTTTTAAGGATACCTTCTTTGGAGCGGAAAACTATCAGGTTGGAGATAACCGTCGAGCAGCCGCGTAACGACATTGAAGGCTTTCGGGTTTTTCTTGATAAATCTAATGCGGATGCCGCTACACCGACCGATATTCCCGAATATATCGGGACGGTTTCATTTTATGCCGGTAACCCGGGAGAAAATACGACCTTTTTATTCGATCTGGAAAAATTCAAGTCTCCCTTTTCCCCCAAAGAAACGTCGTGTGAAGATGAACAAAAATTGATTCTAAGCATCATACCTATTAAAAATGACCGGAATAAAACTTCGGCTTCAAATCTGCTTGTAAAAGAAGTCTCTTTTGTAGTAACTCCCGAAAATTAATTTTACAAGTCTAAATGCACAAGATTGAAGCCTCCTTAACTGCTAAAGTTTAGGAGTAAAACGTGTTTCTCTTAGCCGAAGAACACCTTTGTTTGCATTTCATACCAATCAAATATTCGAACACTTTATTTGGGCACAAAAAGATATGCAGCACAGCAGCTCACTCTCGCCAGAGACAATCAAAATACCATTCTACTAGACCAGCGCTGATTCCACTCAACCGATCTGATCCCTTCGTCAATAAAGTAACCCACGATGGCTATCAACAAGACCTGTACAAGCCCTGTAGAAACCCG
>JBGTRS010000599.1:0-2722 GCA_041940665.1 Pyrinomonadaceae bacterium
ACCGGCTGTTGTCCAAACAAGAACACTGCCAACATGCTGACGAACACAAACGCATAGGCCTGCCCTTCCATGAAGCCCAGAGTAATGCCCAGTGGAATGAGCATACAAATCAAACCTGGATACACATAGCGAGCCCCGAAGCGGTCTGCCAACCAGCCGCCGAAATACTGTCCGAATCCGCCGATGATGAGGCTCAAAAACAGTAACCCGGAGGCAATGGCTTGTCTCCCCGCCCCCGCTTCTCCCGTTAAATAAACGGGCAACGAGGTAATCAACGAGCGATAATTCAAGCCACCAAGCACCATCACCCCGAGCAACATCGCCAACGGCAAATGGGCAGGCGGCGTGCCCATTGCCCCCCAAGCATCCATGTGTGACGGCCTGCTCGACCTCTTGCTTGTGCCAAAGGTTTCCATGGCGAAGGTGCCGGCGGACAGGAGGATGGTCGTGCCGTCGGTGAGGACTTCCGATTCGGTATATTCCGCCTTGATCGCATTCTTCAAAGGTTTGACCGGTTCGGAATCGAGTTGCGGCATCGAAATATGAGAGATCATAATCGAGCCGACACCGCTTCTGACGATTTCCCGAAACGGCAAAAATTCCGTCCGTTCGAGCCGTTCCCGCGAAAAATCTATGACGGGCAGACCGCGGTGCGAATCAACCGCCGTGTCGCCGTGGCCGGGATAATGTTTGGCGGTGGCGAGCACATTTCCGCTCTGCAAACCTTCGGAAAAAGCCGCTCCGAACCTGGCGACATCCGCCGGATTTTCGCCGTAACTGCGGACGTTGATGACCGGATTTTCCGAATTATTATTGACATCAATGACCGGAGCAAAAACCTGCTGGACACCCAGTGCTTTTGCTTCGCGTGCCGTGATAACGCCCATCCTCTTTGCAAATTCGGGATTTCCTGTCGCCGCGACGGCCATGTTCCAGGGCAGATTGACCGTGTCGGGAAAACGCATCCCAACGCCCGTTTCGAAATCCGCCGAAATAAGAAGCGGAATATCGGATAACTCCTGCAGACGGTTGACGAGATGCACCGTTTCATAGACGCCGCCGACAAAAACCGTGATGCCGCCGATCTTGTTCTCGGTGATCTGTTTCTTGAGACGCAGGAATTCGGGGCTGTCCTGATTCATATATTCGGCGTTGATGCCGATATGGACGAGCTGACCGATCTTCTCGTCGAGAGACATTTTTTTCAGGAGTTTATCGGCGTGTTTATAGGCTTTTTCATCGGGGCGAAATGTATTTTCAGCCCTTGCCGGTACGGCCAGTAAAAACATTGGGAGAAGAAGATTAAAAATTACGAAGGTCGCAAATAATTTTTTCATTTTGACATTTTATTTTTTTTGACCTGAAAAAATCTAGTGCAGTTTATAAGTTTTTTTGAGGTTCCGAGTTCAAACCATAATTATTCGTTATCACCCCTAAAAAGAAGGCGAATATTTTTGCTTGTAAACGACAATTTTTTTCGAACAGAGTTGGGTTACGACAGACTTAACTTTGACCCGATCAAACCAAACCCATTTTTACAGGAATCGGCGGTCCGACGATCTCGACGTCGTGTTTTGCCGCGACCTCGGTGACCTTTTCGCTCATGATCTCGTCCGGTGTCAGTTTTGCAAAATCTTCCAGAACCTTATCAAAATGTCCGGGTGTCATTAAATTGATGACACGGACTTTTTTGTCTTTATTTAGATTCGTATATGTATGCGGCACACCGGGTTTGGCGGTGGCCACATCGCCCGCTTCGAGTTCGTAAATCTCATCGCCGACCTGCACCGTCAAAGTTCCTTCCAGAACGATAAACGTATCGTCCTGATCTTTGTGCGTATGTAGCGGCGGTCCTTGCAGATAACCGACGACGCCTTCGATAATGTCAAAGCGTCCGTCCGTTTCATTGCCCGTTAGATAAAATTTCCAGTTTTCTTCACCGATCGGAATATTTTTTCCTTCGTTTTTTCTGACGATCATTTTTTTTTATTACCTCAATTTTTTTTGTCTAAAATACCCTAAAAAACGGCGGAAGTTCAATATTTACAAGGCAAACTTCCGCCTTTCAGCTTTTTAGAGGAAAACTTTTCCTACTCCTTCACCCAGGGCTGAACCAATCTTTCCCAGGCACGCGACATATCGCTGTATTCTTCCGAACAGCGGACGGCTCTTTTTTCGGGCAGGATGCCGTTTTGAACTAAACCTGCGAATGTATCCGCATCGCGTCCATACATCCAGCAAGCGATGTTGTAATAGCGAACCGTGTTCAAGCTGTGTTCATCGGCAAAAGTTTCGGCGGACATCTGTTGATTTTCGCCGAGCATTTTAAAGAGCAAAACGCCGCCGATCGCCGAAGTTTTTCCCTCTTCGGTCATTTCGTCCAAAAGAACGTAAGTTGAGAGCTGGTCAACCGAGTCCTCTTCGCGTCCCGTTGCCGGAAGATCATAAACGTCAATCAAAGCGTGTCCGAGTTCGTGAAAGAACAGGAACATCGTCGAACCGAACATCAATTGCATTGCCTCTTCTTCGGAATGTCCGGCGTTTATAAATAATTTGTAAGACAAGTCCATCATTTCGTAGCAAACGATAATGGCTTTATTGGCCGAACTGTAAAACGCATTCGGCTGACCGCAATCGTCAAAGGTGATGGTGATGTCTTCGGGCAAAGCGAGGGCATCATTCAACGCTTCGGCGATTCCTTCAAGCATCTGTTCATCCTGCA
>JBGTRS010000600.1:0-2720 GCA_041940665.1 Pyrinomonadaceae bacterium
TTCCGTTTCATCTTCTTTCAGATCCATCTCCGAAACCGTGTAAGCGATCCATTTTCCGTCGGGACTTATCTGCGGGTCTTCGACCGTTTTCATTTTGAAAAAATCATCAATCGTCAGCGGTCTTTTATCGGTTTGCGGAAAGATAAACGTGACGGCCAAAGAGAAAATAAAAAAACTCAAAGCGGTAATTTTTTTCATATTCATTTTTGTAATTTTGTTTTGGTTTGATTTTCAAAATAATACATCAAACCCGAAATTTCGGAAAAGTCAGGGTTTGCAAAAGTTAACGGATAGACAGCAGACCTCTGCCGGAAAAATTTTCTATTGGCAGAACCTTTGCGTATTCATCCGCCGATGCGATACATTGAATTTATGAAAAGCAAAACAGCAAAAGAAATTGCATTTTTACAAGGTCTTTCGGTCGAGCCGGAATGGACGCAAAAGTTTACGGATATCTTCGACGAGAATTTCAAGATCGGGGAGATCAATACGCTCACATATATCAACGCCGGGGCGGGCAATCACGCGATTGAGATAGATGAGGCTCTGGGTAAAGACGTGGAAGTTTTCGCCGTCTGCGAAACGGAAGAATTACGGGAAATCGCCAAAGTCAAAGCGGAAGCAACCAAATCCGACCTCGAGTTTTCAACCGAATATCCTTTGGCGGAATCGGATTTCGTCATCGCCGACGCGAGTATGGTGCGGCCTTCCGGTCTGCAAGAATTTTTGGCAAAGGCGGTTCAATCTTCAAACGAGAGCGTCGTTTTTTTCTTGCCGACTTCGGGAAGTTTCGGCGAAGTTTTTTCTTATTTGTGGGAAGTTTTGCTTGAATTAAACTTGCTCGGCGAAAACGAAGATGTCGAGCATCTGATTACGGATCTGCCGACCATCTCGCACGTTGAGGAGATTTTTCAAAACCTCGACATCAAAAACATCGAAACCAAGACAAAAAATGAATTTTTTGAATTTGAAAACGGCCGGGAATTTGTCGAATCGCCGCTTGTCCAGTTCTTTTTCCTGCCGGTTTGGTTGGGATTTTTGAGCGAAAACGAAAAGGAAAAAGTGACGGAAAAACTTGCCGACAAGATTGACGAAGACTGCGGGGAAATGAGTTTCAGATTCTCGGTCAAAGCGACCGTCATGGGCGGCGAGAGAAAGTAAAAAGGCAAAAGGTAAAACAGAATCAATCAGAAGATTAAAAATTTTTTCTACCTTTTACCTTTCTAAGAATGCTTTGCTTCCGCCCGGCGTTGCATTTCGGCGGCGAATTCTTCATCGCTCATCGAATTAACCTTTGGCGAAGCGTTAAGTTTCTTTTCCTCTTTATTGTCTTCCAGAGAAAATTCTCTTTCGGCTTCTTCCATTCCCTCTTTGAACGCCTTGCGGCTTTGTCCGAGAGATTTTGCCAATTTCGGCAGACGGCTTGCTCCGAAAAGCAAGAACAGGGCTAAAACGATTAAAATAATTTCAGTTGTTCCTAACATAATTTTTCTACTTCCGATCTATTTTGACGCTAGACTTTTCCAAAAAGTCTTAACGATCTAATCATACAGATATTTCCTATAATATTCACCTTTAGAGCAAAGTCTATTCGGATTTTATCTCAACCTTTGCACCGAGTTCGCTCAATTGTTCGGCAAAATCTTCCGCTTCCCGCTCATCCGCAAAATTCAGCGATATAACTTTTCCGGCGTGGATGGCCTGATACAATTCTTCCGAATCTTTTTCATCCATCTCGAGCGTTTCTTTCAAAAGTTCGATCATCGCTACCCGATTGCGTCCCGTATCCCAACCTTTTATTTTTAATATCGGCATAGTTTAACTGTTTTCCTTATCTCTAAAATTATCAGTCGCTTCGACCAAAGCGGAAGCGATTCCCTTTTCGCTGATCGAATGGCCGGCATCGGGAATTATGTGCAGTTCGGATTCGGGAAACGCCGTGTGAAGTTCCCAGGCGGAAACCGCCGGACAAACGACATCGTAGCGTCCCTGCACGATAACGGTCGGAATATGGCGGATCTTATCCACATTTTCGATGAGATAATTTTCCGACGGGAAAAACGAATTGTTCATAAAATAATGACATTCGATTCTTGCCAAGGCGAGGGCTTCGTTTGGGTCTTCCCAATGATTCATCAAATCTTCATCGGGAAAAAGTTTCGAGGTCGAACCTTCCCAGACGCTCCACGCCCTTGCGGCGGAAATTCTCGTCTGCTCATCGTCGCTCGTCAAGCGTTTGTAATAGGCCTCCATCATATTTCCGCGTTCTTCAAACGGAATTTCATCGCGGTAACGTTCCCAGAAATCGGGATAAATTTCCGATGCTCCGTATTGATAAAACCAGTTGAGTTCCTTTGGCCGCGTCAGGAAAATTCCGCGTAAAACCAAACCCTTGACTCGTTCGGGATGTTTTTCCGCATAGGCCAGCGAAAGCGTACTGCCCCACGAACCGCCGAAGACGAACCATTTTTCGATGCCGAACTTTTCACGCAAGGTTTCAATATCCTTTATCAAATCCCAGGTCGTATTTTCCTTGAGTTCGGCGTGCGGTGTGGATTTTCCCGAACCGCGTTGATCGAACAAAACGATATGATACGCCTCCGGGTCAAAAAACTGGCGATACATCGGGATCAGACCGCCGCCCGGACCGCCGTGTAAGAAGACGACCGGAATACCCTCCGCATTGCCGCATCTTTCCCAGTAAATTGTGTGCAGGTCGG
>JBGTRS010000601.1:0-2716 GCA_041940665.1 Pyrinomonadaceae bacterium
CATATCCGCTTCCAAAGATTTTTCATAATCACCGGTTTGTCTGTAGATGTGAGCCAGATGGATATGTGCAAAAATGAATTCGGGATAGATCGCCAGTGCTTTCCGGCAGTAATCTTCAGCTTCTTTGTATTCGCGGTTAAAATAATAGATCTGTCCGAGATCGGCGAGGAAGTTATACGATTGCGGGTTTATTTCCAAAGCCCGCCGCATTTCCGCTTTGGCTTCTTCCTGTTTGCCTTGAATCGAAAGCAAAGTGGCATACCAGTGATGAGCGGTCGCATAATTCGGATTCAGTTCGATCGATCTTTTGAAGGATTCTTCGGCTTTTGTCCATTCCCACTCGTGAAACATCAGCAGAAAACCGAAGCTTGCGTGGGCTTCCGCTAAATTCGGATCAAGTTGGATGGCCCGCCGGACGGCGATTGCCGCTTCGGTCGCGTCCTGTCTCGTTCCGAGCGTATCCGCTAATCCGACATAGGCGAGAGCAAAATTCGGGTCTTTTTCGATCGCATTCCGAAACAGCCGGGCCGCTTCCAGCATTCCCGCCGTGTCGCGTTTGTTCCAATGAAATCTGCCTGCCGTGTAAAGCCTGTAAGCGTCTGCGTTTTCGGTGTAGCGTTTGGCCAGAGCATTTTTCTCATTGTTGCTTAAATTTATCTCCAGAGCATTGGCTAATTGCAGAGCGATCTCGTTTTGTAAGCTAAACTCTTCGGCCGCGAATTTTTCAAACTGTCCTGACCAGACGATCGAATTATCGCTCGTTTTAACCAGCCGCGAAGTTATGCGGACTTTATCGCCTGTGCGGTGAATCGTGCCTTCCAAAACGGCATCAACCTGCAAATTTTTTCCGATGGCGGCGGAATCTTCATCCGTTAAATTCAAAACCGCACTCGTCGGCCGGACGTTTATTTCCTTGATATTGCTGAGACGGGTGATCAGAACATCCGTCAAACCCAAATCCTGACGTTGCTCTCTCGCTTCCGTCCCGATCGTCTTAAACGGCAAAACGGCGATTGACCTTATTTCCGAAGCGGAAGTTTTATCGTTCCAGTATTGAAATCCGAAAAATGCCGCTATGCCGATCAGGAGCGATAACAAACCGACGAAGGCGACGCGGCGAACGGGTGACGCGGCGAGATTAAAAGTTTTCTTTTCCCCTTCTGCCTTTCTCCCTTGCTCCCCTGCTTCCTCGATCTCGATCAAAGTTTGCGTATGAGTGTGTTTTTCAATAACGATCTCGCCCGCTTCGATCTCACGCACTTTGCCCGTAAAGCGATAACCTCTTCGCGGCACGGTTTGGATCAGATTTTTTTCGCCGAGATCATTGAGAGTTTTCCGCAAAAGATAGACATTATGCGTCAGGTTGGTTTCTTCGACAAACGCATCCCGCCAGACGTTTTGCCAGATTTCGTCCTTGGTGACGACTTCACCCTTTTTCTCGACCAGCACCGAAAGCAGTTCGATGGCTTTTAAGGGAAGCGGGACGGGCTTTTCTTCACACCAGAGAACCTTCTTTCCGACATCCAGACGGCATCTACTGCCGAATTCCCGTAAATCGCTGATTCCGTTATTCATAAACACCTCTCAGAAAAAACTCAGAAAAAACTGAGAAAGAAATCAAGACTTTCCTTCCCAAACAAGAGTTAAATGCCGAATCATCAACGAAAGGAAAGTTCGTTGGCGGGCTTTGGCGGAAGCGTTTGGTTGGTTATGAACAGATTGTTTCCGTTAAAGCCGATTGTAAAACAAAAGATGCCAAACGCCAAGAAAATTTTATTAACAATGAACTTTTTATTTTACGAAAAAAAAGGTCTTCGAAATTAAGCATAGTAAGCAGAAGTAAGGTCACGGATAACCGGACTTTTTTCCTGCTCAAAAACAAATTTGAAAAAAAGGAGCAAATGAATATGAATTACAAAAGTTCTTCAAAAACCCGAGAGATAACGCAGTTACATAAGATGAAACAGAAACATCTGACAAACTGGTCGAAATTTTTTCTTAACGCTTTTACGGCAATGCTGATCTTATCCGGCGTCGCTTTTGCGGACGACATCACTTTAGATATGGAAGGGACGACGGCGACGGTTCCGAAAGGCAACACGGTAACGCGGAAAATTTTGGGCATCCCGACCGGAATTCCCGGGACGTTGAAATTGAAATTTAAATGGCACGCCGTCAATTTGATTCCCAACACTTTTAATTCTTTAAAAATCGATGTCAAACACGGGAGCCAAACGCTCAAATCCAGCACCTGTTACTCGATTCATTCGAACAAAACGCCAAAGTGTGATTTTTCCATCGCCGTCAGCCAAAGTGAGGCGAACAATTCCGGCAACTGGACGGTAGTCGTCACGAACAACAGCAACAACGAGGTGATCGGCTTTAACATCACGAAAGAGAGCACTGACCTGAATCCGCTCGTGCCGAATTTTAAGAGTGTTTATACACCGAACTGCCCGAACACGGTCAATCTCGATATGGAAGGAACGACCCTCACGCTCGGAAGGGGAAACACGCAGGAACGCAGGATTTTCAACATCGGAGCGGCTGACGGCGGTCACATGTGCCGGTTTGCCGTCCCGCATTGCCAGACCGTTCAGATGACAGCGGTCCTCTGCGGCCAGCTTCGACAGAAAGTCTGGCTTCCAGACCGGCTTGAAGGAATGCCGATCGCTGACAGTGGCAAGGCATCCGAAAAGAGTGGAGACGAACAGCG
>JBGTRS010000602.1:0-2716 GCA_041940665.1 Pyrinomonadaceae bacterium
TTCTAAATTATTGTTTGGTAAAAAAATCAGTTTTGTTCGATCAATAAATCTTTTGCCGGCAAGATAGCCTCACGTCCTTTGTGTTGCCAGCATCTTCCGCCGCCTCTTACTCTTCTGGAACAAGGAGTTCCTTTTTTGGTTTCCGCACCGCAAAAATAGACCGCTTCACCCGAGTTTTTTTGCGGACTAGTTGCCTTGACGACCGTTTGCGGTTCGTTTTCGGAATCCGTGTTTTGTTCTACTTTTTCAAACTGCCCTTTTTCTTCGGTCTCGACCGACCTTTCATCTGGCTGAACGTTTGAACCTCGCAAGGCTTGCGGATTTGAATCTTGTTTAACGCTTTTATTAAGCACAACCGCCGGATTTTCGGTTCGGGCTATACCCGAAGTTTTCTCGGAACTATAAAAATAAGCTCCGATTCCGAAAATTCCGATGATAAAGAAAACTATGGGAAAGATTCTCTTTAACCAATCATCCAATTGGTATTCCGTTTCGCACAGCGGACAAAATCTGCGGTTTGTCCATAACTGCCACTCGATTCTTTCAATCTTATCGCCACAATTACAACAATAATTCGGCTTGTAAAACATCTTTTCGTCTCCCTGTTTTTGAGGTTTTTGTAATTATAAATCTAAAATCGAAATAAAATACCGTTTTTTTAAGTTCACAGATTGAGGTAATCTTATTCTGTTTCTTGGACTTATTATAACCTATCCGACGTTTGATGTTAAGATATTTTCTAAATAAACGCTGTGCAACCATTTTTTGATCTGCGAGCGTCTGAATATGTAAATTTTTCTATTATGCGTTATCTTAAATTATTTATACTTGTTCTAACTTTGTTTTTGAGTTCGATTTCCGCCGCTAATGCCCAAGTTAATGACGACGATATTACCGTTGATTCTTCGATCGTCCGTTTGAATGTTGGAGTCGTTACGTCTTCGGGAAAACCCGTCAATAATCTGGATAAAAATGATTTTCTCCTTTACGAAGACGGCGTAAAACAGGAAATCATCCGATTCGAACCGACGGTTATGCCGTTTTCGCTCGTAATGATTCTGGATATGAGCGGCTCGACCATCGGCTTTCGTAACAATATAAAGATGTCCGCCTTACGCTTTATTGACGCTCTCGCTCCCGAAGACCGCGTTGCCGTCATTGAGTTTTACGATAAGGTCAATGTTTTGAACGATTTTACAACCGATCGCCGCCGAATTATTAATTCCATCGAGTTTGCCAACGGACGCGGAAAGACAAAACTCTACGAATCATTGGAAAAAGCGCTGCAAAAACTTTCGACCGAGGAAAATCGCCGGAAAGCGATCATCGTTCTGACCGACGGAAAAGATACGGAAGTCGAAAGCAAAGACCGTTCGATTCTCTCCAAACTCGATGACAAGGAAATGAAAAACGTCATCGAACCGGAAAAAAACGAAATTCTCAACCGCGTTCTCGATAAAGCCTCGAATATGGGCGTGACGATCTATCCGCTCGCCCTGCCTTCGGGCGATCCGACCAAACTCGCCGATCCGCTGCCGATCCAGTTCGAGATCTATACCGCCGCCCGTTCGCGTTTGAATATTCTGGCCGACCGAACCGGCGGAACGCTCAATACGATCGACCGATTGGAAGAAATGAGCCGGCTTTACGCCAAAGTCGCCGCCGAAATCCGTTCGCTTTACACGATCGAATATGAACCGAACAATACCAAACGTGACGGTAAATGGCGGGAAATAAAGATCGAGGTCAAAGATCCGGAACTCATTTCCCGAACCCGTCCGGGCTATTTTGCGAAATAAATTTTCAAAGTCGTATATTGTTAGTAACGGAATGATTGCTTCCTTTCCGGTAAAACAATTGACAATTTCCGATTTACAATTTCCAAAATTTTTTGTAGTCTAATAATTCGCTTTATGCACCCGTAGCTCAGTTGGATAGAGTGCATGACTACGAATCATGAAGTCGTAGGTTCGAATCCTGCCGGGTGCATATTCAATTTATCTTGCAAAATGTCTTCCAAAACCTGCACAAAATGCAAAGTTATAAAACCCGAAACAGACTTCAACTTCAGGCATCGGGATAGAAACATACGCCACGGATATTGCCGTGAATGCGGAAAAAATTACACCCGAAATCACTACAAAAATCGAAAAGAACTCTACTTAAAACGCAACAGAAAATATTACGCAAAACGTCGGGAAATCGTTATCAAAGCAAAAGAAAAACCTTGTGCTGACTGCGGAATTGAATTTCCATATTACGTTATGGATTTTGACCATCGCGAGGGTGAAAAAAAGTGCTTTTCACTTCATAGAATTTTCAATGCCACTGAAAAGAAAATCCTCAAGGAAATTGCCAAATGCGATGTTGTTTGTGCTAATTGTCACCGCGAACGAACGTATCAGCGGATGCTGAAGAATCAAAAAAACCAAATCCTCTGAAATTCAAAGTTACTTACAATTAAGATCAGGTATATCAGAAGGTCGGAAACCAGTAAGCATCGGCAGTCCGTATCAGCCCAAACGGACTGCCGATCTTATCAGCTTACTGTTCCGCCTCCGTCGCCGTGAAATTTCCGGGTGTCAACTCTTCCAATATATTTTTTCAATCCGCTTTTATTTGTTCGTGGGGTTTATCGTTCTATACAAAGTATTTCAGCCCGTAAAAAAAATCCAGTTTACCAATGCTGAATAACTCCGGCTTTTCCGTCGTTATT
>JBGTRS010000603.1:0-2706 GCA_041940665.1 Pyrinomonadaceae bacterium
TCAGGTTCCGCTACACAACAAACTTGCCGTAAAGTTCGATGCCAAAGCTCATCAACTTCTCGTCCACACAAACTGGATCCGCACCGTCGCCTGGACTTTCAGGGCGGTTCTGATGCTTTATTTTGTCTGGGCGGTTATTGGTGTTTAGAGTTTTGTTAATAAAAGAGTGTTCGGGTAAAATTTAACCTGAAAATCAATTTTACGCGAATTACTGGAAGCAATAAATTTAACAGCATCGTAAGAATTCCGATGTCGAAGTAAATTATATGGCTCAAACTCTCACAAGTTTATATGTGCATGTAATTTTCTCAACAAAAAACAGAGAAAATTTAATTTTGCCGGAAATCGAACAGGAATTGTTTGCATATATCGGAGGAATTCTAAATAACAATGAATCAAAGTTGTTATCTGCAAACGGCACGGAAAATCATATTCATTTGTTAATTTCTGCGAGTAAAAATCTCGGTTTGAGTAAATTGATCGGCAGTGTCAAACGTGACAGTTCAAAATGGTTGAAAACAAAAGGTAAAGATTTTCACAATTTTCAATGGCAAGATGGCTACGGTGCATTCTCAATCGGTCACACTCAAATTGAAGTGGTGAAAAAATACATCGCTAAATAGAAGATTCATCATTCGAAAGTTGGTTTTAAGGATGAATTGAGATATTTTTTGAAGAAATATAATCTTGAATACAACGAAGAATATCTTTGGACTTGATTTGAATTAGGAATACAAAAATCAAAAGGTAGATTGAAGTTAACAGGATGGATTGAAATTTCAAAATGTTCGTGAAACGGACAAATTCAATAGCGTCGGGAAAATCCCGACGTCAATAGAGAGAATATCTCCGACACTGGAGGCGTCGAACAAATTGTCAGATATTCGTCCTCTACAGGGTCACATTATTTTTTCTCATTCATCGTCGGGATTCTCCCGACGCTATTAAATCAATCGATTCCAGCGATATTTTTCGAGCAGACGAATGGGAAAGTTAACGAGATAGAAAACTGGTTGCGAGAAAAAGTTAATAAATATGGAAATAACATCATCAGCAATAATACTTTTTTGTATATTTATAGTAATAGTCGTTTATGGGCATATTAGAGTGCGTCATATCAAACAAGACGAAAAAAAATCCTTTCTAAAAAGGAATGGAAAGTTGGCAGCAATACCGTTTATTCTAATCTTTATGTTTAATCAGCCATACGTTTTTCCGATTAGCTGGTCAGAAATGCAAGAAGAGTCTACTATTTTAAAAAAGAATAATGATCCTATTAAATCAGATTTTGACTCAAAAAAATCTATTGAAACTTTAAGGAGAGATATTATTCGACTGACAAAGGAAGTTAATGAAATAAATGAATTTTATGGTTTAATTTTAAGGACTGCTTTAATAGGTATTTTGGTGCATCTTATATTTAGTGTTTTTACGAAAGAAAAAGATTAATTTGATATGAATAAATTTTTTACAGCAGATTTAGCGGAAGCGGATTCGGTCGTGGCGGAAGCGATCGATAATGAGGTGCGTCGGCAGGCGGACGGGTTGGAACTTATTGCGTCGGAAAATTTTGTGTCCGAAGCGGTTTTGCAGGCGATGGGTTCGGTTTTTACAAATAAATACGCCGAAGGTTATCCGGGGAAAAGATATTACGGCGGGTGCGAGTTTGCCGATGTCGTCGAGCAACTGGCGATCGACCGGGCGAAAGAGATGTTCGGGGCGGAACACGCCAATGTTCAGCCGCATTCGGGTTCGCAGGCGAACACGGCCGTCTATCTTTCGGCGATCGAACACGGCGACAAGATTCTCGGGATGGATCTCTCGCACGGCGGCCACTTGACGCACGGGCATCCTTTGAACTTTTCGGGATTGAGTTACGAGGTCGCGTCATACGGCGTTTCGCGTGAGACCGAAACGATCGATTACGACGAACTGCAAGCGATCGCCGAACGCGAAAAACCGAAAATGATCGTCTGCGGGGCGTCGGCCTATCCGCGGATTATAGATTTTGAACGCATCGGCGAGATCGCCCGTTCGGTCGGTGCGGTCGTCATGGCGGACATCGCCCATATCGCCGGAATGGTCTCGGTCGGTCTTCATCCGACGCCCGTCCCGCATTGCGAATTCGTCACGACGACGACGCATAAAACTCTGCGTGGCCCACGCGGCGGACTTATTTTGTGTAAAGAGGACTTTGCCAAGGACGTTGACCGAAATGTTTTCCCCGGCATTCAGGGCGGCCCGCTCGTCCATATCATCGCGGCTAAAGCCGTCGCTTTCGGCGAAGCCTTGCAGGAAAATTTCAAAGCCTATCAACAGCAGATTCTTGATAACGCTCAGGCCTTGGCGGATGAACTGCAAAATCAAGGTTTGCGGCTCGTTTCCGGCGGAACGGACAATCATCTCGTCCTCGTTGACGTCTTTATGGACGGTAACGGAATCACGGGCAAAAAGGCGGAAAAAGCTCTCGATGAAGTCCATCTGACGGTCAATAAAAACACGATCCCGTTTGACCAGAACAAACCCTTTATCGCCTCGGGCATCCGCCTCGGTACTCCCGCTCTGACGACCCGCGGAATGAAAGAGGACGAGATGCGGCAAGTTGCCAGATTGATCGCCGAAATAGTCCACGATCACGAATCAGAAGAGACAAAAGCGAAGGTGAAAAGAGAAGTTTTGGAACTGACGGAAAAATTCCCGATGTAT
>JBGTRS010000604.1:0-2700 GCA_041940665.1 Pyrinomonadaceae bacterium
TTTAATCATAATCTAATGATTTACATTGCTAATGACAATATATTCGCTTTTTGATAAAGACTTCGGAGTTTCCGGTTCGTCCGAAACTTCCGTTGCGTTTTCTAAAATCCCAACATCTTTTGTATCAATTAGCCAGCCTAAAGAAAGTGCAAACACTGTGCCTAAAGTTTAACAGAAACCAAAGACAATGTTTATCCGATATTTGTAGTCGAAAAAGGTTCTATTAAGCCGTTTTTTATTGCAATTTGCAAAATCTTTTTGGCAGAATCCGGAGAATTTGCGAAAATTGAGTTAAAAAATTCTGGAAATCATCATATGAAATACTTAAAATCTTTTCTGCTTTCGGTTCTGGTCATAATCGTTTTATCAAATCCCGGATCGGCTCAAAGTGTCGCGGAAGTTGAGGAAAAGCCTTTTGTTCTGGGCGTAACTCAGACGATCGAATCCAGAGAATTGGGAGAAGAAAGAAAGCTGAATGTTTATCTGCCGGTCGGATACATGAAGGATGTAAAAGAAACCTATCCGGTTATTTATCTGCTTGACGGCTCGGCGGATCAGGATTTTATCCATATTGCGGGTTTGGTGCAGTTCGCAAGTTTTTCCTGGGTAAAATACTTACCTGATTCGATTTTGGTTGGGATCGAAAACGTTGATCGTCGGCGTGATTTTTTATATCCGACCACGATCGAGGAAGATAAAAAGGATTTTCCGACCAACGGCGGTTCGGCAAAATTTGTCTCATTTATAGAGAAAGAATTACAGCCGTTCATCGAGAAAACATACCGGACAAACGGTGAGAAAACTTTGATCGGGCAGTCGTTTGGCGGATTGCTGGCGACGGAGGTTTTATTTAAGAAGCCGGAACTGTTTGAACGGTTTATAATTATCAGCCCGAGCCTCTGGTGGGATAACCAATCACTTCTCAAGCTTAAACCAACGGCGATAAAAGAAAAAACAATAGTTTATGTTGCGGTTGGAAATGAAGATGAAGTGATGGTCAGGGATGCTAAAAGCCTCTCTGCAATGCTCGGCAAAAGAAAGCCGGAAGGCCTGGAAAGTCATTTTCAGTATTTTCCTGAAGAAGACCACGGAACTATCCTGCATACAGCGGTTTATGACGCATTTAAAAAGTTTTACAGCAAAAAGGATTTTGGCACGGCTACACGGATCTACGATCATCACGTCCATCTGATGAGTCCGCGGCTTATCAAGTATTTCAAAGATGTCGGGATTCCGTTTTCAAAACCCGACGCGGATTATTCCGAACTCGATGCGGTCATCAGACGGCTCGGAACGGATCGTCTGACGCTTGTTTCGATGGCGTATCTCTATGGTCATCCCGAATTCGGCAAGGTCGAGAACGAATACGAAACGGTGAGGGCAGAAAATGATTATGTTTTTGAGGCGAAAAAGCGTTCGCCCGAAAGTATCAGGGCATTTTGCGGTATAAATCCTTTGAAAGATTATGCCTTGAAAGAATTGGAAAGATGTCATCAGACTTTGAAAGCCGACGGCATCAAATTGCATTCAAACGCCAATCAGCTTTACTTGACCGAACCCGCCCATCTCGAAAAAATAAAGCCCGTTTACGCCTACGCGGCGGAAAACGATCTGCCGATCCTGCTTCATTTTGACAATTCGCACCGGAAATTCGGCGAGCCGGACATCAAACTTTTTGCCGACGAAATTTTAGCGAAGATCAAACCCGCCAAAATTCAGATCGCCCATTTCGGAACTTCCGGAGGATTTAACGAAAAGACCAAGCGTGTGATCGATGCTTTTATCAAGCAGTTTGACGAAAACCCGCAGATCAAAAAGCACAAGATTTACTTTGATATTTCTGCCGTAGCTTTGGATAAAGACAGCGAGGGCGTTTCAAAATTGACGGATGAAGAATTTGCGGAACTGGCGGTTTATGCCCGAAAACTCGGTTTTGACAAAATAATTTTCGGCACGGATTACCCGCTTTATTCGGCCGAGGAATATCTAAAGATTTTAAAGACGAAGGTAAAACTGACCGACGCGGAAATCGAAAAAATGCTGAAAGATAAAGGAATGTAAAAATATATGAAAAGCGTAAAAACAGTCGAGGAATTTATCAAAAATGAAAAGCTTTGGAAGAATGAATTAAAAACTCTGCGGAAAATTATCAACGAGACGGAACTGGAAGAGACGGTCAAATGGGGAAGTCCGGTTTATACCATTGGCGGCAAAAACGTCGTCGGCATCGGCGGGTTCAAATCCTATTTCGGCATCTGGTTTTTTCAGGGCGTGTTTTTGAAAGATAAAGCGAAAAAGCTCATCAACGCCCAGGAAGACAAAACGAAGGCCTTGCGGCAATGGCGGATGAATTCAATGGATGAGATTGATAAAAAGCTGATCTTGCAATACGTAAAAGAAGCGGTCGAAAATCAGAAAAAGGGTATGGAAGTAAAACCCGAGAAGGGCAAACCGCTCGAAATCCCGACAGAATTAAAAGAGAAATTCAAAGAAAATCCGACACTGCAAAAAGCCTTTGAAAACCTCTCGCTTTCCTGCCGACGCGAATACGCCGGTTATATTTCCGAAGCAAAACGCGTTGAAACAAAGAAAAAACGACTCGAAAAGATCGTGCCGATGATTTTGAAAAACGTCGGCTTACACGATAAATACCGAAGATAAATTTCAATCAAAATAATTCCTTCAAAAAAAATCATTTAC
>JBGTRS010000605.1:0-2696 GCA_041940665.1 Pyrinomonadaceae bacterium
GGACAGTAGCGAAATATCGTGATCAGATGAATATTCCGGGTTCGCGGGAACGAAAAATTATTGTTTAGACAGCAGATAGCAAGGGAAGTTCTATTAAGTTCTTTGATTTTTTTAAAATAAAGAGGTGCAAATATGAATTTTGAATACACAGGCAGACACATTGAAGTAACTCCGGCAATACGTTCGCACGTTGAACAGCATTTTGACAGAATCAAGCATTTATTCGGCAAAGATGATAACCGGGCTCACGTAATTATTGAAGTCGAACGGGGTCTGCATCGCTCGGAGATCGTCGTAAAATGGAGAAATCAGGTTTTGACGGCAACTTCTACCGTCGAGGATATGTATCAATCCCTTTCACAATCAATTGATAAGATCGAAAAACAAGCACTAAAAATAAAAAATAAAGTAATTGACAAATCCCATAAAGCAAAAAAAGCAAGTGAAGTAGCACCCGGGCCGGTTGAGGAAGTTATTCAGGAATCGGAAACTCCAAGGATTATTCCAACCGATAATTATGCCGTTAAGCCGATGACGGCTGAAGAAGCTTCAATTATTCTGGAATCGGACGGAAATCAATTTGTCGTTTTTCGGGATGCCGGAAATGAACAATTTTCCGTGATCTACAAAAGGGATGACGGGCATTTCGGCTTGATCCAACCTTAATCGGTAAAAATTCAAATTCTTCAAATATTGTTAAATTCTTGAAATGTCTTCGGCAAATCCAAAAAATCCAGAGATTTCTACGGCTGAAATCATAAATGACGCTCCGAAGCAATTAAATTTAGAGATTTTGGCGGGACAGAATAGTCTTGAAAAAAATCTGATTAATTCTTCACGTATTCAAAAACTCGGGCTTGCCCTGGCTGGTTATCAAAAATACGTTCATAAAGGACGGGTTCAAATGATCGGCGGGAGTGAGGTTTCATATCTTTCTCAGCTAGAAGCAAAAGCAAAATCAAGAGCAATCGAAAATCTGGATACGGAAAATATCCGTTGCGTTCTGGTAACAAAAAATCTTGAATTGCCGGAAAAATTATTGAAAAAATTCAAGGTGGAAAACATACCCGTTTTGCGAACACATCTGGTCAGTTCGGAAGCCATCCGGTGTCTTTCCGGTTATTTGCAAAAAACTTTGGCTCCGAAAATTACGATCCATGGCGTTATGCTTGGTATGTATGGTCTGGGAATTTTGATTCTTGGCGAATCCGGCATCGGTAAATCGGAATGTGCTTTGGATCTGATTCAGAGAGGCCACCGGCTCATCTCGGATGATTCGGTTTTGATTAGAAAAATCGGTGATGTTTTGGAAGGCAGTTCGACCGAAATAACCCACGAACATCTGGAGATCAGAGGTTTGGGGATCTTAAACATAAAGGATCTCTACGGCGTGTCGGCCATCGGACATAATAAAAGGATAGATTTATGTATCGAACTTCAGAAATGGGAAAAGGTAAAAATAATTGATCGTCTCGGCGTTCAAATGCAGGAAGAGGAAATTTTTGGTATAAAGATACCGAAGTTTGTTTTGCCAGTGAGTTCCGGAAGAAACACCACGACTTTGGTTGAAACGGCCGTCCGGGTTCACCTTTTGAAAATTGCCGGACACGACGCGGCAAAAAATTTTATCGAAAAACACACGGTGGCGGTCGGAAATAAGACGAACCAATAAAAACAAATGCCAAAAGATAAGGCTTCGTTAAAAAAACTCCAAAATTTTATAATCATCACAGGATTGAGCGGTTCAGGAATGTCTTCGGCAACCAATGCTTTTGAAGATCTCGGTTATTTTTGTGTTGATAATCTTCCCGTGACGATGATCTCGACCTTTGCCAGACTTCTCAAACCTAATTCGGAAGAGGTCGTGGCGATTGAGAAAGCCGCGTTGGTTATCAATATCCGGGAGAGACATTTTTTGTCCGAATTTTCAAACGAACTGAAAAAACTCAAAAAAGAAAAACTCGATCCGTTCATTTTGTTCTTTGAGGCTTCGGATAAAGTTCTACAGCGAAGATTCAGCGAGACACGCCGGCCGCATCCGGCCGACAACGATAGCAGTTTGCTGGAAGCGATCCGGACGGAAAAAGAAGCGATGAGGGAAGTCCGCGAAAAAGCGGATATGATCATTGATACATCCGAACATACGGTTCATACTTTAAGACATAAACTAATCCAAAGATTCAGTGAAACGGAAGAAGGCGTTCCGTTAAAAATCCAATTATTCAGTTTCGGACATAAACACGGTTTGCCTGGCGATGTTGATCTTTTGTTCGATGTCCGGCATTTACCGAATCCGTATTTTGAAAAGAAACTGAAAAATCTGCCCGGAACCGATCCGAAAGTCATAAAATTTTTGGATAAACAAGAGGAAGTTCTGGAAACGGTCAGACGTTTTACCGAACTTTTGGAATATCTTCTGCCGCTTTATAAACGTGAGGGAAAATCTTATCTGACGATCGGCATCGGCTGTACCGGCGGAAGACATCGTTCGGTTTATGTAACCAATAAATTAACGGAAAATTTACGAAATACGGAATTTGAAATAAAAACCGGACATCGCGATGTCCAAAAGTAAATAAAATTATGAATAAGATCGGCGGTGTGATCGTAACACACGGACAACTTGCGAATGAATTACTGGCGGCCGCGGAGCAGGTCGTTGGAGATCTGCCGCATATCGCGGCAGTTTCGATCGG
>JBGTRS010000606.1:0-2684 GCA_041940665.1 Pyrinomonadaceae bacterium
TATAGCAAATCCCTTGGATTTTTGTTTGTTATGAGTTTTTTAGAGAAAAAGCAAATTTCCGCTGGCTTTGGTTTGGATTGAGTATAATTTCAGCACTCCTCGCGATGGGCAGTAAAGAAACCGGCGTAATGATTCCGATATTTTTGATCAGCCGCGAAGGGATTGCATTTTTCCAATCCGAAAAATCTGCCGATCTCAAACAAAAACTCGTTTATATATCGCCTTTTGTCTTCTGCTCGATCTGTTATCTCGTTTTTCGATATTCAGTTTTAGGGTTCATCAACAAAACACATCCATTGGCAAAACATATATCAACTTTTGAATGGCTTTTGACCGCACCATATATTTTCATCGAATACGTTCGTTTGATGGTTTTTCCATATCCGCTGGCATTCGTTTATAACTACAGATTTATTGATTCGCCGGCAAATCCGAAATTTTTGATAAGCGTCCTTTTCATCATCGGGTTGATTTTTCTGCTTTACCGTTTTGGCCGAAAATCCTTTTTTATCCTTTCATCGGTTGCTCTCTTCTTGATATTTTTACTTCCGGCTTTGAATCTGAAAGGTTTCAGCCCCTTCGAATCAATTCTGCACGATAGATATTTATATCTTCCATCCGCCGGATTTTGTTTTTTGATCGCCTATTTTCTTCATCAGATTGCCGCAAAATTTGCCGATAGAAAAGAATCGGCTTTGATTTCGGCAACAATCATTTTGGGTTTGATATTCGGCGGAATGACCGTATTACAAAACCGAATCTGGCAAAATGATTTTTTACTTACGGAAAATGCTCTCAAATACGCCCCGGATTGGGCTTTTTTGCACACGCATTACGGCGAATTAAACGCCGAACAAGGGTATTTCGAAGCGGCCGAAAGATCACTGAACAGAGCCCTGGAGATCGGTGAAAATCCCGCCGGAACATATAAGTCTCTCGGTTATATATATCTCAAACAAAAAAGATTTAGCGAAGCCGAAAAGGCTCTGAAAAAAGCAATCGAACTCGGGCAATCGAACGTCGCTTCCTGGAATAATTTAGGTATTGCTCTTTTTGAATCGGGCAAACTGAAAGAAGCCGAATCGGCATTTCAGACCTCGCTCGGTTTATCCAAAGAAAATCCGCTGACCCTATATTATTTGGGATTGATCTATGAAGCGAATGGACAAAATGATATTGCCGAAAGAAACTACCGGGAATCACTTAAAATTCGCCCGCAGTTTATAGAATCAAGGCTTGCTCTGGCCAATTTACTGGCTAAAGAAAATAAATTGAATGAAGCATTAAATCAGATTGAAATTGTAAAACAAGAAAATCCCGAAAATCCCAACCTGACTTTGGTTTTGGGAAGCGTATATCTTCAGAGCAAAAAATGCCGGGAAGCCGTAGATGTTTTTAATCAATTTGTAAAAAAAGAGCCGCAAAATTCCCGTGTTTATTTATTTTTAGGGTTCGGTTATGAATGTCTGGAAAATTTTGAAATGGCCAAAGAATCATTTTCAAAAGTAATCCAACTTTCTCCGCAAACTTCCATATCCGAAACGGCTCAAAAACATTTGGAAACTTTGAACGATAAATAAGTTATTTATTTTAATAATCAAATCTTGAAAATGTATTTGCCCCAATTATTTAAACTCTTGACATCAAATACGATATAGTATTTAATTGCATTAGTTTTTAATCAATAAGAAATTAAATAGTAACGTCTTATTTACTTTCTTGAATGCGTCTTAGAAGTTATTTAGAGAGTAATAGTTGGAGATTGACTTTTTAAATATGATCAGGATTTTCAAGATTCGAACTTCTTTTTTTGAATAAATTTTCAAGATTTTGTTTGAGATCCCTTTACTTTTTTGAAACTGAGATTTTATTTAAAAATGTATTTCTATCTTTTTGTAATTTTATTTACATTTTCTATAAATCTTTTTTAAGACCAAAAAAACATAAATTTTAGAAACAATTTAATGAGGAGGGAAAATATGTCTTGGATAAATAGGTTTAAGACCGTCAGTACTTTATTTTACTCTATTGCGGTCTTATCGTTAGTATTGGCAGGAATGTGGTTCGGAGCAAGTTTTAACTCAACGGAAGCCCACGTAAAAGCTGCCGACACGAACTTAGGTAGCGGAACGACATTTCCGGGCACAAATACGGGTGCTATACCCGATAGAGGTATCGGCGGATGCGGACCTCCATTCGGTCCGGCTCGTGATGTTATGTTTAACGTAACCGGATTAACCGGCACCGTTAGCGACGTCAATGTTAATCTGACAGCGACTCATACCTGGGTTGGTGACGTAAATGTTTCATTGATCGCACCTGATTCAACTACTCATGTCATTTTTGAAAGAACCGGTGCTACTACCGCCACAAGTTGTGGAGACACATCGGACTTAGCCAATGTGCTCTATAATTTTGATGATTCTGCAACGACCAACTGGTGGAATACGGTTGGCGGAGCAACCACTCCCGTCCCAACCGGTAATTACAACACGGCTCCGGCAGGACCGCAGGCATCGGCGACAACCGCCCCGCCGACTATGATAAATCCTGTATTTAACGGAGTTTCACCGAACGGTACGTGGATTCTTAGATTTACCGACGGCGGCGGCGGCGATACGGGTTCGGTTTCCGCAGCCAATCTGACGATTACAACTGCATCCGTAAACACCCAACCCGCCAAC
>JBGTRS010000607.1:0-2680 GCA_041940665.1 Pyrinomonadaceae bacterium
AATATCAGGCTAAGGTAAATCTCAAATTGGAAGCAATGGGAGAAAACAATAATGCCTCGATGCCGGCACTCGGTGCGGTCGTGGCCCGCGACGGTGCGAACAAACGGATGGAATTTTCGATGCCGAACGGTCAGAAGATCGTTTATCTGGAGATCGGTGAAAAAAATCTGGTCATTTTACCGGACAGAAAACAATATGCCGAACTCAATAAAGACGCTGTCGGGTTTGAAGTCAGAAGTCTGATGACGCCGGAGCAGATCGTTCAGAGAGCCAAAGGAATCAAAGGCTTGGAAAAAGTCGGTGAAGAAAAATATAACGGACGCGATGCGGTCAAATATAAATACAGTGCGACGACCGACACGAATACAAAGGTCGGCGAAGTTGATACCGAATCGTTTGTATTTGTTGATAAAGAAACCGGTTTGCCCTTGAAAACCGAAGTTGTTTCGCAGGCCAAAGACTCGAAAGTTCAGGGTTTTCAAGGCTTAAAGGTCGTCACGGAAATGACCGACATCCAAACCGAGGTTTCCGCAGATATGTTCAAAGAACCGGAAGGCTTTGAAAAGATCGAGGAAAATCAGATCCGCGATCAGATAAATCTTGTCTTTAAAGCGGCGGCGGCGGTTTTGAATCAGATGGTTCAATCGGCAAACGCCAATTAAGGGGGCTAAAAATATGGGAAAAGCCCTGACATTTATAATCGGTGCGGTTGTCGGTTTGGTTTTGGGCGGCGTTTTGACATACTACTTTTTTGTCGGAACGCCGCAAGCCGCTCAAAAACCGGGCGAGATTATCAAACCGCCCACGGCGGGCGAAACACCTGCGGGAACCGCTCAAATCGTTTTGAATGAAGATTTTTTCAATTCCATTTTGCAGACGATCTTCAAGGATATGAATGAGCCTTCGTTTCCTATGAAACTGGCATCAAACGAAGTAGATTCAAATCCCGACGCGGTTAAATTCGCCCTGCAAAATAATCAATGCGACGGCAGGATCAAACTTCTTGAAAAGGGCAGTGAGGTTCAAACCGGCGTGCAATTCAAAGACGGAAAGATAAACGCACCGCTCGCCTTTAGCGGCAATGCGAATGTTTTCGGCAGTTGTTTCGAATTTAAGGGTTGGTCGCAAGCGAATCTCGAACTGCGTTTTGAAAAGGAAAAACAGATGGTTTACGGTGTCATCAATGTCGAAACGGTCAATCTCGACGGAATTTCGCCGATCATTACAAATGCCGTTACGCCGCTTGTGCAAGGCACTTTGAATCAAAACGTCAATCCGATCGAAATCATTGACGGACAAAAAGTTTCGGTGAATTTACCGATCCAGGCGACGAACGGAAATTTGATGGCGAATATCAAGGATGTCCGCTCGGTAGTTAAAGACAAGGCTCTGCACCTTTACTTGACTTACGATTTTAAAGGCGAATCGAAACAATAAAAATTTAAATTTATCCAAACGACCCACAAATTTTCGGCGGATTTCGATCCGCTGTTTTTTTAATTTTTTTCAAATCTGTAAAGCTTTATGGCAAAATAACTCTATGGAATTCCGACCGAAAAAGTTTTTTCTCAAACTCTATGAAAAAGCCTTTGATGAAGATATTTTCAGCAGTGCGGCCCAGGTCGGTTTTTATTTTTCGTTTGCATTGTTTCCGCTTCTGCTTTTTCTGGTCACTCTTTTCGGATTTATCCTCGAATCGGCGGAAGATTTCAGACGCGAACTATATTTTTATATCCGGCAAATTATGCCGTTTTCGGCCTATGAACTTGTCAAAAACACGATTGACGAAGTAACAAAAAACAGTTCGGGCGGAAAATTAACGATCGGAATACTGGTCGCCTTGTGGTCGGCTTCCGCCGGAATGGACAGCCTGCGCATCGCTCTAAATTCCGTCTATAAATACAAGGAATCGAGAGCCTGGTGGCACACAAAACTGATCTCCATCGTTCTGACATTTATCTTAACTCTGCTGATCGCCATCGCTTTGGGAACCGTTTTTTACGGCTGGCAATTGATCTCGTATCTTTTTCAAATTCTCGGTCTGCCCGTGCCTTCACCATTCATTTTGATCCTGCTTCAATGGATAATCACTCTTATCGTTTTGTTTATCGTCTTCGAATTGTTTTACAATGTCTTGCCCGACCGAAAACCGACCAGATGGTTTTGGATCACGCCGGGCGGAATCGTCAGTATCGTTCTATGGCTTTTGGTTTCCAAGGGATTCAGCACTTATTTATCCTATTTTAATACGTATGATAAATTTTACGGCTCGATCGGAGCGGTCATCGAGCTCTCGGAGGGCGGGATGAGGTCTTCGCTCACCCACGGCAGCGGCTTGTCTCCGAACAGCTCCTTCATGAACGCCGCGCACTCGCCCGCGCTGCACTCGAGTCGGTGGTCTCGGACGAAGCGCTCGAGGTCTTCTTGGAGGGCCTGCGCGGAGGGATAGCGCTCGTCCCGATCTCGGGCCAGCGCGCGCAGGACGATCTGCTCCAGCGCCGGGGGATAGTCGGGGACCGCCGCCGAGGGCAACGGGGTGTCGCCGTGGACGATGTTGTTCATCGTCGCCAGCTCGTTGTCGGTGCGGAACAGGTTCCGCGCGGTCGTCAGCTCCCACAGGAGGATTCCGATGGCGAACACGTCGCTGCGCCGGTCGAGCGGCTCGGCGCGGCACTGCTCG
>JBGTRS010000608.1:0-2356 GCA_041940665.1 Pyrinomonadaceae bacterium
ATTCGGACTGGATGAAAACGGGGAGATTTTATTGATTGACGAAGTTTTAACGCCGGATTCGTCCCGTTTTTGGTCGTCGGAAACTTACGCCCCCGGAAAAGCTCAACCCTCTTTCGACAAACAATTTGTCAGAGAATATCTGGAAACATTGGACTGGAATAAACAACCGCCTGCTCCCGAATTGCCTTCGGAAATTGTTGATGCGACTACCTCACGCTATTTAGAGGCTTACAGATTTTTAACAGGAAAAGAATTGTAAAACTTTATGAAACTGCGAAAGCAAATGGAAGCGTTGATCGAAGAGATGCTCGACGGGCAAATTTTGCTCGGCGAAGCGATCAATGAATTTGAAAAACTCTATATCGAAAAATGCCTCGATAGAAACAAAAAACACATCTCGAAAACCGCCGATGTGCTCGGCATCCATCGCAATACGCTTTCCAAACGCATCGCTTCATACAACAATAAAAAGCCGAAATCATTGGCGAACCGCCGTTCCGGTTAAATTTTATTCGATAATTTCAATTTCATCACCTATCCTTAATTCACCGCCGAAATTTTCCGCGACGAGGTTTTGTCCGAACAAAACATCATTTTTATTTAAATCGAAATCCTCAAAGGTTTCGGGAAAAACATCCGAAGCTTTTCTAAAATCCGCCAGAGTTTTTAATGGTTCTTTTACGTCGGACTTACCCGTTTCCTGATCTATCGTCGTGACAACACACCTCGCACAGGGCTTCGTTGAACGAAAGATCGTTTCGCCGATCTTTATTTTCTTCCAATTATCCTCCGCAAAAGCCTCCGAACCGGAAACAACCAGATTCGGCCGAAAACGGTTCATCGGAAGTTTCGCCTCAAGTCTCGAATTCAAATCGGCAAGCGAATTCTCGCTGATTATAAGAAGCGGATAACCGTCGGCAAAACTGACGATTTCGTTTCCCTTATTGAATTTTTCATTGATTTGACGTTTTGTTGATTCGGGCATCCGGACAAGGCTGCATTCGGTTTCCAAAAAATCACAAAACCATTGATTTATCCAATCGTCTGCAACCAATGCCTCACAAAAACTGTTCCAAACTCTGACGGTTTCTTTTTTGGAAGTTTCAAATTTTTTCGGAATTTGTAACGATCCGAAACCATCTGCCGAAACATTTATGCTTTCAGCCTGGATTTCCGTAAAAAGTGTGGCCATTTTAGAAAATTCTCTCTGTGTAAGAAGTTCTCTTTTTTCATCCACAAGCATAAACCGGCGATCATCTTTTAAGCCTCTTTCTTTGACAACCGAACTTTCCAGTGAAATTCCTTTTAATGATTTGATCGGATAGATATTTATTTCGGAAATTTTCATAATTTAACAATTTGATAACAACATTATCAGATTTTCTGCACCAAAATGCTACACGCTTGACAGATTTTAACAATGTTTGTATATTAGCACTCATAGACCAAGAGTGCTAAAAAACGATTTTTTTCACGCTTGGTCTGTAGAGTTATCTTAAACCTTTATATCAAATTCAAACAAGGAGTTAGAAACAATTATGGCTACAAAAATCAGACCATTGCACGACAGAGTGATCGTACGTCGCATTGAAGAAAACGAAACGACATCGGGCGGAATCATTATTCCCGATTCGGCAAAGGAAAAACCGCAGGAAGGCGAAGTTATCGCCGTCGGTGAAGGCAAAGTCAAAGATGACGGCACCCGCCAAACGTTGGACGTTAAAGAAGGCGACCGCGTCTTGTTCGGAAAATACAGCGGTTCGGAAATCTCGCTCGACGGCGAAGAATTCCTGATGATGAGAGAAGACGAGATTCTCGGCATTATCGAACGCGCCGGTGAAGTGGCAAGCTAAAGTTTGCACGTAATACGTGATTCGTAATACGTATTACGTTTACGCTAAAGATCAAATCAAAAATTTATCAAACAAATTTAGAGAAAAAAAACGAATAACGAATTACGTAAAACGAATTACGTAAAATAAGGAGATTAAAAGATTATGGCAAAGCAAGTAGTTCATGGTGAAGATTCACGCTCGGCGATCCTTCGAGGTGTTAATCAACTCGCCGATGCAGTAAAAGTTACATTGGGTCCGAAAGGAAGAAACGTAGTAATTGATAAAAAATTCGGTTCGCCGACGATCACAAAAGACGGTGTGACCGTAGCAAAAGAGATCGAATTGGCGGATTCGCTGGAAAATATGGGTGCTCAGATGGTTCGCGAAGTTGCTTCAAAAACTTCCGACGTGGCCGGAGACGGAACAACGACCGCCACCGTTTTAGCTCAGTCCATTTTCAAAGAAGGCGTCCGCACGGTTGCCGCCGGTGCAAATCCGATGGCACTCAAACGCGGTATTGA
>JBGTRS010000608.1:2366-2677 GCA_041940665.1 Pyrinomonadaceae bacterium
AAAAAGTCGTCGAAGAGATCAAAAACTTCTCGCAACCCGTTTCGGGCGATTCGATCGCACAGGTCGGAACGGTTTCCGCCAACGGCGACAAAACGATCGGTACGATCATCGCTCAGGCAATGGAAAAAGTCGGTAAAGACGGCGTTATCACGGTTGAAGAATCGAGAACGATGGATACGACTCTGGAAGTCGTCGAAGGTATGCAGTTTGACCGCGGTTATCTGTCGCCGTATTTCGTGACCGATCCCGAAAGAATGGAAGCGGTACTTGATGATCCCTATATCCTGATCAACGAAAAGAAAGTCAGCAAT
>JBGTRS010000609.1:0-2670 GCA_041940665.1 Pyrinomonadaceae bacterium
CTTTCGGTGAGAAAAAGTTGAAAATCACCGATCTCGATCTTATCGCCCTCGTGAAGTTCGATCCGGCCTCCAAGTTCAAGCGATTCGCCGTTGATAACCGTTCCGTTCGCCCGATTCATCAAAAGCAAACTTCCCTCTTCCGTGATGATGACGAATTGTTCCGGGGCGATCTTTGCATCCTTTAATTCCAAAGTCGCACCGGGATTATTGCCGACAGAGATGATGCTTTCATCCGGAACATTCTGCTCGAATAAGATTTCGTTTTTGCCCTGTTTTGTTACTTTTAGAATTTTTTTCATTGTCGGCTTATCAATTCTTCGCAATTATCTTATTGTAAAATCTTACACTTAGCAAAAATTTTCGGAAAAATTCAAATTAAGTAAAAATTAAATTTTTCAACGATTTAACATTTAATGAATAAAAGCCTGAAGTTATGACAAAATTTGAAAAAAACTTGTAAATCTAATTTGTATATATTAAAAGTGTTACTAAAAACGCTATACAAGTCAATAGATTTTACAACATATATAATAAATGAACGAACAAGCTGAAAGCATCCACCAAAACGATCAGGAAGTTGAGCAAAAAATCAGAGAGGATTTGGCTCATCTGCATAACTATCCCTCGATCGGAAAATTATTTTCCGATCCCGGTTCACACGATCTGCAAAACATCCGCACAAAATTAAATGCCACCCGCGAGAGACTCGATACGGTCGTCCGCCGGGGAACGGATGAAGAAGCGAAAAAAGCTGCAAAGGCTTCGGAAGCGATCCGTCTAACCCTGGATTTCCTGCAAAATCTGGAAAACGACCATCGTCGAAGTTAAAAAATGGTTATAACTTTTAGGAAACATTCAAAAAATTCCGCCGATAACATAAATGAAGTATAAAAATATCCGCTTTTTCGACCGAAACTATTTGAAAATTTCGTCGAGAAACAAAATCCAGACTCAAAGAGGTTAAAAAAGATATGCCAAATGGAGATCCGATGATTACCCCGAAGCGAGTTGAACTTCCTTCGATGCCGACAACATTTCCCGATCCGGCGATCATTGATAGGGAAAAAAAACCGAATAAGTTTTTGAGTATTTTAGGCGGTGTCGCCGGCGGTGCGTTAAATTTTGTCGCTCCCGGCGTCGGCAGTCTGATCGGCAGTGCCATCGGCGGAAGCGGTTCGGCTTTCGGTTCAACGGCATCGCTTTATGAACAACAGCTTCAATTTGAAAAAATGCAACGTTACAACCAGATGGCCAATATGCTTCAGCAACAGCAAAATCAAGCGATGGTTTCGCAACAGCAAAAGCATTCCTATCAAATGATCGAGTTGCAAAACCGTGTCAGTATGCAGGCCCAGGAATTTTCGACCGTTTCCAACCTGCTCAAATCACGGCACGACAGCGAAATGACGGCGGTAAATAATATTAAGTCGTAAATTTCTCCTTTTTACTTTGCGGGCACGGATTCCTTTGACGACAGGAGGGTTTTCGTGTCCGACTTTTAACTTTTTATGAAGGTAGATGAAATAAAACCGACGGGTGAAGAGTTGCGGGTAATGCTCGAAACGGGATTTATTCTGCGGGAAGCGGCAAAGTTCGATGACGCCGAAGCCGTTTTTGAAGGCTGTATCGAATTTATGCCCGGATCGGAAGTTCCCGTGGTCGGCCTCGGAACCTGCTATCTGCAAAAGGGCGATTATGAAAATGCTTTGACCACCTGCAAAAACGCCCTCGAATTAAATCCGCAAAGTGATTATGCCCGTGTTCATTACGCGGAAGCCTTGCTTTTTCAAAATCAAAAGGAACTGGCCGAACAGGAGCTCAGGAAAATCATCGCCGAATCTCCGAATTCCACTTACTCAACCACCGCTCAAAATCTGCTCATCGTCGCCGAAACACTTTTTCCCGCTTAGGAATATTCATAAAAACCAACTTTTTTATAAAAATTCTTTGCGATTGACTTAACTTTGAAATAAAGTTAAACAATTAAAATCAACGGATTTATCCGGTAATCCGTTTGAATACACATTGATCGGGGAAAAAACTGCACCTTGTTAAAACGAACTAAGAACTATACGGGACTGGAAACGAATCCGAATCTGCCGCTCGTCATCGTCAATCCGAAATCGGCGGCGGGTGCGACGAAAGATAATTGGGCCGGAGTGGCCAGCGACCTGCGGGTGCATTTCGGAGCATTCCAGGTCGCTTTCACCAAAAAACAGGGCGACGGAAGCGAACTCGCCCGGCAAGCCGCCGAAAAGGGCCGCAAATTTATCATTGCCTGCGGCGGCGACGGCACGATCAACGAAGTCGCCAACGGAATTTTACAGGCGGAAAATCCGGAGATCGAAATGGGCGTTTTCCCGTCGGGAACGGGCGGAGATTTTCGCCGCACGATCGGACTTTCCAATGAACCGCGGGAAGCTGCCAAATCATTGCGAAACGGCGAAACAAAATTTATTGATGTCGGCAAAGTTACTTTTTTGAGTCACCAGGACGAAGAAGAAATCCGTTATTTTCTGAATGTCGCATCATTTGGTCTGAGTGCCTCGATCAACGAACGCGTCAAAGCAAATTCTTTTTTCAAATGGATGCCGTTCGGCGGAATCATCCGCGGCAAGGCAAATTTTGCCTATTCGACTCTGCAGGAAGTTCTCGAACTCGAATACAAAT
>JBGTRS010000610.1:0-2667 GCA_041940665.1 Pyrinomonadaceae bacterium
AAGATTGATCTTAAAAGTTTTGGTTTCGCCCGCTTTGATCGTATCTTCGATGGGAGTCCGGATTTCGAGGGCGGGCGGAACATTTTGTGCGAAGACGTAAAACTGTAAAATCAGAACCGTAGAGATCAGCGAAAATCCGACCAGAAACTTTTTATTTTTTTTATACATAACACCCGACTCCTTTTTCTTGTTATTTTCGACAAAACTTGTGTTTTCAATGAATAATCAAAAAACTACTTTTGATCATTTTTCTCTTTTTTCTGCACGGTGAAGTTATAAAAATTTATGTCCTCGACACTTCCTTCTTTGGTGATGCCTTTGACGGCGATTTCGTAAAGTCCCGTTTGTAATTTGTTCCCTGAAATACTGACTGTAACTGATTTTTGCGGACGTTTTGCCGAGGCATTTATTTCTTCGTTCCAGATCGTCGTGCCCGAACTGTTGTTTAATTCGACGATGAATTTCTCATATTTTTGTCCGAAATTATCGAGCATCTGCAAGCGAACCGTTTTTGCCGTCGGCGGAATCTTCAAGATCGGATTGCTGCTGCTCCGCAAGGGCGGCAGAAGCGTAGCGATAAAGACCGACGGTTTTTTGACGACCGTTTCACGCTTTTCCGGTTTTTCCGGGACGGATTTTGGCTTTGATTGCGGTTTTACTTTTTTCTTTTCTTCTTGTTTAGTACCGGTTTGCACATTTGTTTCGGCAGATTTATCTGCGGCGTCATTTGTTGCATTATCCCTTTGGTTTGAATCGGGACTTTCTACAGATTTCGGCTTTTCTGGCGGCAAGTCTTCCTGATTGGAATTATCGGTATTGGCAAGTTCGGGTGTTTTATCCGGCTGATTTATAAACCAAATCCCGCCGATCAGCAGAAGGAGAATTACCGCGGCAAAACCGCCCGCCATGGCCGGATTCGGTCGCCGGAAAATATCGGCGATAAATGCCCCGAATCCCCGTTGTTCTCCGTCTGAAACCACAACCGTTGCTTTATTTTCAAAAACTTTCCCGTTCAAGGTGCGGGCAATTGCGACTCTTTCGTGACGGCTTTCCGAGGTCAGATATTTTTTCTCGAATTTTCTTTTTTCATCAAATTCGAGTTCGCCGCGGATATATTCATCAATCAGATCGTTTTCGACATTTTCGACAAACAAACTAAAGTTTTCATCACTAAAAAGCAGTTCCTCGAACTTATCGCGTTCGGTTTCGCTCAACTCGTCGAATAAATATCGAATTGCCGTATCTTTATTTTCTACTGTTTCACTCATCTATCTATAAATTGCTATCAAAATAATAAAAAGACCCTCGGTCATATATAACTGCAAACTTTCCGCAAAATGTGTCGCTTTTTTTCGTCACTCAAAATTTTTTGATACATTTTTTTATACAAGTCTCCAATTTTTGCCGCAGACGAACTGCCCGGTTTCGCAAAGCATTCTGCGGAATACCCAGTTTTTCAGCCATTTTTTGACGATTTTCGATCTTTTCACGCTTTTCTCCCTGATAATATCCGACGATGATCTCTTTCTTTTCTGCCGGAATTTCTTTCAGACATTTATCGAGACAGACGAGTTTTTCGTCGCCTTCATCATCTACGGATTCTTTCGGAGCTACACTTATTTCGGGAAGTTCGTTCGAGGTTTTTTGTTCGGGAGATTTTCTGAGTTCGAGCGTCAGCATTCGGGCAACGCCGAGTGCGTATGTGTTGATATTTTCAAAAGTCTCGCCCGTTTCGAGTTTTTTGGCAAGCCGGTTGAATACTTCGTCCGCCGCGAATTCGGCGTTTGAAATTCCACGCACTTCAAAATAACGCACCAGATTTTTGCTCAGCGAAAGATATTTTTCACCTGCTATTTCACGATTTTCATCTAAAGCCGCGAGCAACTTTCTGAAAGCTGTTTCCGTCAACTGCCACTTTGTTAGAGTCGCATTTTTCACGTTCCTGGATTCCGTCTTTAAATCGTTTATTGCACTGATTTTCAATGGTAAAGAATATTTGTTTGAGGGGAAGATTGATGGTCAGATAATCGACGAAATGAGAGGGAGCGGGGGCTTTGGCTTCGGCGGCACCAGCGGCCTTGGCGGGGCGGCCAGGCTTTTTCTTGGGCGCTTCTTCGTCGTCGGCAGCTGCCGCGACGGCCGTGGCGCGTGCAGGTTTTTTCTTCAGCAACTCATCGGCAGCTTTGATCAGCTCGGCGGTACTTTTCACGGGCACAGTTTTCACTTTCTTGGCGACCGGGGCGGGCGCAGCGGCAGCGGCCTTTTTGGGGGCCGCCTTGGCCGGCGCTTTGGCCGCGGTTTTGGAGACAGCCTTTGCGGCAGTGCCTGAGGCAGACTTGGGCGACTTCGCGGACTTTTGAGCGGGCATGGAGCAACCTCAGAATCAAAAACGGACACAAAGAAAACGCAAGCGCCTCAGATCCCGGCGCGGGTGGCAACGCCAAAGCAGTACGGCTTGGCGTTTTGAGGGGAGACCCTCAGGGGCAAGATGTCTGGGCGATCATTTGGTGTGCAGTCCTTGCGATAAGTGGGCCCATCAGCGCATAGGTGCGCGTTTGTCACGGTGGCCCGGCTCGGAGGTGCTGCTGTCGCTCTTGCCAATAACTAACCTTATATTATACCGCCCGCACCCGATTCAAGTGGTTTTTGGCGCTATTTGCTCCAGCT
>JBGTRS010000611.1:0-2656 GCA_041940665.1 Pyrinomonadaceae bacterium
AAGACGGCAATACATTTGTAGCCCACGGTGCAAGCCGTGGGAAGAATCAGGTTAAAATTTGAAGCGGTTGAAAACCGCGGCATATATTTTTATACCGCCATTTTCAATGGCTTCAAATTATTATTCATCTTTTCCCATATCTTGCGATATGGGCTACAAACATACCGTCGGTTTCACCGACTGAATCTAAAATTAATCTCCTTTCAATGTATATTTAAGCGTCCGTTACTGCCAATATTTCTAACATTAAGCGGCATTCAAATCCTCCGTTTCCTCATCGCTTTTTGCTTCCGCTTCCGTTGCGGGGCTTTCCGCCACCTGTTTAAATAATAGCCATGCCGTGATGAATGCCAGAAAAATATAAAGAATCGTAAAAGTCAGAAACGGAATAACTAAATTCGGCATCGGCGTCACCGAATCGGCCGTCCGCATTATGTTATAGATTATCCACGGCTGTCGTCCGACTTCCGTTACAACCCAGCCCGTTTCGATGGCGATAAATCCGAGCGGAGCGGAAAAGACCAAAGCCCGCAGAAACCATTTTGAATCGAACCAGAATTTTGATTTATTTTTTCGAAGTCGCCACCAACGCCACGCCGCCCAGATCGCCACCGCAACCATCAACAGACCGCACGCGACCATAATCTGAAACGCAAAATGAACGATGGCGACGGGCGGATGTTCGTCCTTCGGAAAATCGTTCAAGCCCTTTACTTCCGCATACGGGTCGTTAAACGCCAAAAGACTCAGTAAGTAGGGAATTTCAATTGCCCATCTTGTTTCGCGTTTTTCTTCGTCGGGAATTCCGCCGATGCGTAGCGGTGCGGCTTTTTCCGTTTCAAACTGTCCTTCCATCGCCGCGAGTTTGATCGGCTGATTTTCCGCGACGGTTTTTGCCAAGAGGTCGCCCGTAACCGGCATCAGAACCGCTCCGATTCCGCCGACGATCAGGGAGATCGAAAGAGCATATTGATGAAATTTGTTGGTTTTACCACGCCGCAGAAGCATAAAGGCGTGGATTCCGGCCACGGCAAATCCGGTCGCACAATAGGCGGCGATAACCATATGCACGACTTGCGGAAACGCCGCCGGATTCATCATCGCCGCGATCGGATCAATGTTCGTGAACTTACCGTCAACCAGTTCAAACCCGCGCGGCACGTTCATCCAGGAATTGGCGATGACGACAAAAACCGCCGAAGCCGCACCGCTTACAGCGACGATCACGCCCGAAAACAGGTGCATTCGCGGCGAAACCTTTTTCCAGCCGTAGAGATAGATTCCCAGAAAGATCGCTTCGGTAAAAAATGCAAAGCCTTCGAGCGAAAAAGGCATCCCGATGATCGCTCCGGCTTCGGCCATAAATTTCGGGAAGAGCAGACCGAGTTCAAACGAGAGAACCGTTCCCGAAACCGCTCCGACCGCAAAAAGTATCGCCGTGCCTTTCGCCCAACGTTTCGCCAGATTCAGATAAACCTCGTCCTTTGAACGCAGCCAGAGCCATTCGGCAATGCACATCAAAACGGGCATGCCGATTCCGATCACGGCAAAAATTATATGAAACGCCAGAGACATCGCCATCTGCGAGCGGGCGGCGAGTATATCATCCATTTATGAGAGACATTGTAGCAGTTTTTTTGAGTTTGAGAATCTTTTGTAGGTTCTGAAAAAGATTATTTTTGAGTTTGATTATTTGTTTCGGTTTTTGAGGTTTCTGAATTTGAATTACCGTTTTTCTTTTTCTCGTCCGAGATTTTTTTTGCTTTCATCAAAGACAGAGAGAGTTCACGCAATTGGTCGGTTTGACGCAAACGCCTTGTGATCGCTTCGCTGGACATGTCAACTTTCTTCATTTTTTATTCTGCCGATATCAATTAAATCCTTATCTCTGCCGGCTAATTCCTTCATTTTTATTAAACCATCGGGCGAGACGATCCACAAGGTTTTATTTTCCCATTCGAGTTTTTGTCTCGTTTCCCAGACATCTTCGACGTGCGGCGTGACAAGCAGAAAATCAAGCGGCAAAACCTCGCCGTCGTCATCAATCTTGGAAACACGCCGAATCTCGACCGCTCTCTCTTTGAATGAAATATCAAGACCGCGTATATCATAACCTAATTCTTTAACAATTTCGTAACTTTTTTCGAGTGATTCCTCACGGATTAAAATATCAATATCAAATGTTGCCCGCGGAAAACCGTGAATCGTCAAAGCCAAACCGCCGCATACCGCATATTCGATCTCGTTTTCCTCGAAAGCGGAAATCAGTTGTGATAATTCGTCAAGAAGTGTCGCCATCGTTTAGTTGCGTCCACTGACCGGCAGACCGAAGGAAATTCAGATAATTATATGACTCAAATTCTATTCATCAGTTGCCAGTAGCCGACATCTATCCAGCGTCCCAGTTTGTAGCCGATCTCGCGGAAATGGGCGACCTTTTCAAACCCGAGTTTTTCGTGGAATCTGACGCTTCCGTCATTCGGCAGAGCGATTCCGGCGACGATCGCGTGAATGTCCGTTTCTTCGAGTTCATCGAACATCTTTTCATAGAGCATCGTGCCGATGCCTCTCTGTTTCGTATCGCTTTTGACATAGATCGAAACTTCCGCCGCAAATTTATACGCCTGCCGCAACTTGAATTGGTTCGCATACGCAT
>JBGTRS010000612.1:0-2639 GCA_041940665.1 Pyrinomonadaceae bacterium
AGCAAATTCGCTCTGGGAAAGATTTGGTGAGCAGGCTGACACAAGGCAGGGAGATCCGTAAAAATGTTCTAAAATATAAATTTTTTGCCAGAAAGGCATATTTATGTTTATAATCGAAGCCGTCGTTAAACACGGCAAATACAAATATACGAACTAAGGGAGGATTTTTAATTATGGCAGACGAAAATACTTGTGCTCACGATCGATGCACTTGTGCAGTTAATGAAGATGAAGATTATTGCAGTCCGCAATGCGGATCGGCGGATAACGAGGATGTAACCGAGATCAAATGTGATTGCGGACATCCCGGTTGCGGTTAAAATTTTCTTAAAACAAAAAAGACCTGCTGGAAATTTTCGGCAGGTCTTCTTTTTTTCAAGCGTTGACAAAATCTTGTATTTTTTCAACCGCGTCTTTCAGATTTTCCATCGAAGTCGCGTAGGAAAGCCGGATAAAACCGTCCGCTCCGAAACCGGCGCCGTCGGTCGTGACGACATGGGCTTTATTAAGAAGCTGTTCGGCAAAATCGGCGGAGGTTGTAAATCTATCTCCCAAAAGTTCGCGGACATCGGCAAAGGCGTAAAAAGCACCTTCGGGCATGGCGACCTTGATGCCTTCGATCTCCTGCAGGGCCGGAATAAACCAATCGCGGCGGTTTTTATATTCGGCGAGCATCTCGCCGACGGCATTCATTGAGCGAGCGGTGTCTTGCAAGGCTTTGGCACAGGCGTATTGAACGAAAGAGGTCGGATGCGTGGCGGAATGGCTTTGGAGTTTGGTCATTGCTCGTGTCCAATCTTCATTCGTGATCGTGTAGCCGATCCGCCAGCCGGTCATCGCGTAGGTTTTGGAAAACGAACCCGCGACGCAGACGAATTTACGGTATTCCTCCGGCAAACTCGCGGCGGCAAAAACTTCCGCCGGCGGATAGACGAAAAGCAAGTAACATTCATCCGTAATCACATAAACGCCGTTTTCGATGCAGACATCAAAGATTTTCCGCATTTCGTCCGCCGGCACGACCCGTCCGCTCGGATTGCTCGGCGAATTGATAATGAGGAGTTTTGTTTTATCAGTGAGAGAATCATTGACCTGATCGGCTGTGAGGATAAATTCCGTTTCTTCGGTTTCGATATAGACATTCGTTCCGCCGCAGAAATTGACGATCTCCGGAAACGTCACCCAGTAAGGTTTGGGCAATAACACTTCGTCGCCTTCATTTACGATCGTCGTGATCGCATTAAAAAGTCCCTGTTTTCCGCCGCAGGAAGCGGCAACTTCATCCGGCGAAATATCCGAGCCGAATTCTTTTCCGTAATAATCGCAGATGGATTCCTTAAAAGTTTTAAGTCCGGCGACCGGCGTGTATTTCGTCAGACCTTTGTTCAGCCCTTCTAATGCATATTGCTTAATAAATTCGGGCGTATCGAAATCGGGTTCGCCGACCGTCAGATCAATCACGGAATGCCCTTTTTCACGCAGACGGGCGGCGGCCTGAGCGGCTTTCAGGGTCGAAGAGCCTTGCATTTTGTTTACTTTTTCGGAAAATGGGTTTTTTTCAATTGCAGGGTTTTGCGAATTCATAATATTTTTTATTTGATTTGTTGCAAAAATTCCACACGGTTGCCGAACGGATCGCGGAATTCGAAGCGTTCAAATCCGGGAATTTTTATGCCTTCTTTAACAGAGATGTTTTCGGCTTCGAGTTTCTCACGCCAATTGTCTAAATCTTCGACCAGATATGCAAGGTGAGCTTTTGTTTTTGTCCGGTCAAAATCATCTTCCGTGCCGACGTGGATCTGAAAAACGTCCAATTCCAGCCAGAAACCGCCGCGTGTTTTTAAGGCTTCGGGTTTTTCGATTTCCATTAAACCTAAAATGCCGCCATAAAATTCGCGTGCCTTTTCCTCTTTGCCTGTCGGGATAGTAATTTGTGCGTGATGCACCTGTGTCAATTTCATTTGTTTAATTTTTCCCGCATCCTTTTTTCGATCAGAGGCGGAACCAAACCTTCAACCCGTCCGCCGAGCGTAAAGACCTGTTTGAGAAGCCGTGAGGAAACATAGGAATATTCCTCCGCCGCCATCAGGAAGACGGTTTCGATCTCGGGTTCAAGCTTGCGGTTCATCAGAGCCATCCTCAGTTCGTATTCATAATCGGAAACCGCCCGGATGCCGCGGACGATGGCCGTCCCGTTTTTGGATTTGACGTAATCAACGAGCAGGCCCTGAAAACTGTCAACGACGAGCTGGCAGTCTTTCGAATCAAAATCCGCCAGAACTTCTTCGATCATCCCGCATCGTTCTTCCGGCGAAAACATAGGGTTTTTGTCGGGATTATTGAGTACGCCGATGATTATTTCGTCAAACAGATCGACGCTCCGCTCGATGATGTCGAGATGTCCCATCGTCAGAGGGTCAAATGACCCCGGAAAGATTGCACGCTTCATATCGAGTCAGATTGTAAATCGTTCCGCGGAAATTGTGAAATCAAGGAGACCGACCTGTGAGGGAGATTCTTCAGATTTTTTTCAGAAAAAATTCAAAAAGTGACCCCTTTTATCATATAAGTATGCCGGAAGGTCATTAGACAACGTCCCGGGCCGAAATCGTGATTTCAATTTTTTTTTTCAGTGACTT
>JBGTRS010000613.1:0-2625 GCA_041940665.1 Pyrinomonadaceae bacterium
AGAAGCCTCATATAATTTTTTATCTCTCCTCCCGCTACCAAACTTTTGTGCCGCTTCGACCGCTTCATCGTATTTACCGAGTTCGGTCAGAGCGTCGGTTTTGACGGCATAGACGAGCGGATTTTCGGGACGCATCTCGTCCATTTTTTCGGCGAGTTCAAAAGCCTTTTGAAACTCGTGTTCAGAAAGAAAAACTTGGGCTTGCAGAAGTCTCGCATCAAAACTCTCAGGTTCTATTTTTAAGGCGTTTTGAATTGATTCTTCCGCAACCCGATTGAGCGAATAATCGCCCGTTTCCCGAACCTTTTGCAGATAGGCTGCCGCAAGCTGCAGATGGGTCTTTGAAAGATTCGGAAATTCTTCAACCAGAAGTTTCGCTTTTTCGATCTTTTCATCCGCCGGAGTTTTGAGCGAAATTTTCTCTTCCGCTTTTGTTTTCTCACTGGCAACGGAATTTGGCTGACTGCACGAAGTGTTGAAGACCAATGCAAAAGTCAGAATGAGCAGTGTTAAAAAAGTTTCTTTTTTCATAGTTTTACGGGACTGGAACGAGGAGCGGCTTGCTTGCACCAACGCGAGAGCGTTGGAAACAAGGTGAACATTTGCAAATCTGCAACTTTATCGTTTGCTTCGCTTCGCTCATCAAACGTGCAAGCGAGCCGCTCCTCGTTCCAATCGGTTAATTTAACGAGCATCATCCTTTTTCATCTTAAAAGGAATCAACTGTCCTTTTTCATTAACGACCGGCGGCATTCCGGCCTCGCGTTTTTCCGTAACTTGCTGATTTGAAGTCCGCGGCTGATTGCCTTGATTCGGCGGACGCAAATACGGAAAACGGGTGAGAAGCGCACCTTCCGGGTTGAAACTGACGCCGTCGCCGAGCATATTGTTCGGCGGCATATTGGTTGCCGGCGTAAACGGCGTTCCGCCCGCCACGGCACGCAATCCGATGTCGGTGACGTCATCAAACGGACGGCGGCCGTTCGGAAAACCGGCAATATCGCCGCCGAGCAAACCTAACCGGTTCTGACTGCCGATCGGTGTGATCGGAATGGCGACATTGAGCCGCAGATATTCATGCGGTTGTCCGTCGGAGAGAAATGTCGTATAGCCCGGTCCGGTCGTCGCATTTTCGGGAATTCCGGTGGCGAAGATGGCGACCAGATCGTTACGCGGCGGCGGCGGAACGGTGATGCCGAAAACGGCCGCCATCAGTTGAGCGAGTTCCGGGTCAAGCACGAACGGTGCGGCCACCGCGTCGTCTTTCGGTGAAAGCGAATTAAATGCGTCTTTTAATTTCAAAGGAATGACGACTTCATTGACAAGCGGGTTGCCGAGTCGCGAAACCTGCCGCCAGGCACCTTGGGTTTGGCGGGTTCCGTCCGGCTTGATAACCTGAGTCGAACGGCGGCTGGCGGTTGCCCAAACGCCGACGACCGCATTCGGATCGGTCGAACCGGTCGGGACGGTGTTGGTGCGGGTCAATTCCTCGATCGGAACTTCGATGGCGATCGAATTGACGTTATAACCTTGCGTCGTGTCAATTCCGCCGCTCGAGCCGATCGAATTCAAGTTCAAAGCGTCGAAGACACTGCCGACGTCAATATAAAAATACTCATCGCGTTGACCGGCAAAAACCTTTCCGCCGTTAGGCAGAGGATAGACGGCTTGTGAGCCGAGATTGTCTTCGTAATTCGGCGTAACGCGAGGTCCGACATTGGAAGGCGGAACGATAAAGCCGCCGCCGAGAAGTCTGCCTTGTCTCCCCGTGCGTCGGTCAACTCGTCTGACCGTATAGGTCTGCGGCATATTGTAATCGGGATCGTTCAAAGAACTGATGATCGCATCTTCATTGACCGCCGAATGACCGAGAATCGTATCGCCGTTTCGGGTCAGCGTTTTAAACTGAAATTGATAGGTGACGTCCTCGACTCCATCGCCCGTATTGTCAATTTTTATTTCGTAGAGAACGGTATCGTCAAAGCGGAAATACTGCGGACCGCCCGAAGGTTCCTGAAACGGAATATAATTGGCGATCAATGTGACAAAGCCGTCGCGTCCCGCTTCGACGCTTCTAAATGCGTATGTGTCGGTGTTGTCGGCATATCTGTCCATACTGATAAGCGGTGCTTCCGCATGGCTCGAGGCCAACGCCGGAATTCCCAACATACCGAAACACAGGGTTAAAACGAGGAAATGGCGAGCCGTTTCCGATAATTTTTTGTATAAAGCTTTTTTCATTTTTTTGCTCCTTCAAATTTTTTAGAGTCGGTCTTTTGCGGCCGCAAAAGACCGAGATTTAATTTTTAGTGTGTGTCGTAATTGGCAATCGGGAAGTCGCCGGCTTGACCGAAGGCGGTTTCGACAACCGCACCGTTTCTGCTTTGCAGAACATAGAATCTGGCGATTGTCGGATCCCAAACGGATATATCGGTTCGGCCGTCGCCGTCGTAATCATTCTGGGTGACAAGGTGCGGTTTTGTGCCGAATTGGGCGTAAGTTATCCCGGAGTCCGAACTGCGGAGAATATACCAGGTATAAGGTGCTCCCTGTCGAACGACGGCATAATCCGTTCTGCCGTCGCCGTCATAATCGCCCGGAGCGACCAGATCACTGCCTAAGCCC
>JBGTRS010000614.1:0-2612 GCA_041940665.1 Pyrinomonadaceae bacterium
TAAGGTTCGGCAAGGCGGGCGACAGTGCTGCGCGTCAATTCATGCTCGATGTATATTTCTTCGCCGTTTTCATCTTCTCCGGCATCATCTATTGTTAAATCATTTGACTCGGTGCTGGACAATTTTATTTTTGCGTCTTCAGCAGCTGATTTGAGTTTTGCAATTAAAGCATTCCATTTGGGATTGCTTCGATTAAGATCGGTAAACTGAAACTGCGAATTTAGTTCCGGCAACAGTATCTGTTCGACGATCGCGTTATCAATAAGACCGCCCCCCAAATGATTGTCTCCTTTGTGAGCCAAAACCTGAATAATTCCATCGCGCATTTGCATCAGCGCCGCATCAAATGTCCCGCCGCCAAAGTCATATACCAGCCAAATTTCCTTTTCGTCTTCTTTGCCCTGAAAACCGTAAGTTAGAGATGCGGCGACCGGCTCTTGCAATAAAGGGCTAAGATTGATACCTGCCAGACGTGCCGCTCGCTGTGTTGCCTCGCACTGCGGCATCTCAAAAGCAGCCGGTACGGTGATAGCTGCCGCTGTTAAGTCCTCACTAAATCGCCGCTGAACGTCGCTTTTTAAGGATTTAAGAACTTCTGACGAGAGTTCTTCGGGGTTCATTTTAAGATGAGCTTTTTTGAAGTTTACTGAACCTGATGTTCCCATTCTTCGCTTAAACTCGACCGCAACATCACCTCTTCCGATCTTGCTTTTTGCCCCCAGTCCAACGGTTATATTTCCTTTCGGATTCACAAATATGACCGAAGGGGTAAGATCAGTTTGGTCAATATTTTTAATGATCTCCGTGCTTGTTCCGTTTAGAACGGCGATCGCACTGTTTGTTGTTCCTAAATCAATTCCAAAATCAATTGTTGTTCGCATAAAAAATTCAGTTTTAGGCAGAAGGACGATCCCCAACCGTCCAACCCCTATTTTCCAATTCGATAATTTGGGGATGCTGATATTTTGCTTTCAAACCTTTAATTTGTTTGGTCTGAGTAAAATTTATATATTGGTTTGCAATATCGTAGCCAAGCCAGATAAATCCGGCGACAATTATTCCGGTCAGCCAAATGGAGTTTCCACTTATAAAGCTTCCAAACAAAATGAACAATGGTATATTGAGCAATATTCCTGATCCGAGTCCTATCAGGACTCCTCTGGTCAAGAGCTTGGATTGTCTTGCGTGTATTGCATCGCACCCTACACAACGCGGCACGGTAACATCCAAATTTTTCCACTTAACCTGTCTTTGATTGAAAAACTGAGACCGCTCAACCTCGCCATACATCCGAACATTTATACTGCTGACGCTCGTTCCCTTTTCTTCCTGACAAAACCAGCAAAGTACAGTTCTGACAAAATATCTACTATTATCCTCTAAAGCTGAGATGTTACGAGACAACTGTTTTTTATGCTCTGCAGTAAGGGCAAATGGTTTTAAAAGTCTTAAAACCTCCAAAGTCTTGGAAAAGTCCTCTTTTTCATTGACATGCTCAATTAAAAGCGAGTTAACAACTTCGTATATTATTGAATTTAGCTCCTGAACTGTTTCATTATCCCGTCCCAATTGGCGTGATTTTTTGTCAATAACCTTTCTGCATTTCATTAAAAGATTTTTGGCGATAACGGGAACAGGTGGAAATCCGTTTTTCTTAGATGTCAATGCTTCATCAAGCAAATCCGTGATTTCTTTTTGGTGAAGCTGTTTTGACAGATTTTCTTTGTCTTCGGCTAATTGCGTCCTTAAATCGGCACTGCAGGGTAATTCTGATAATGCCTGCTGCAGGTCAAGGCAATCCTGTATATTACCTGTTTCATTTGAGTATTTGATTAATAAATTACGAACAAGATGAATGATCGGTTCTGCCCAACTAATCATCAAACTTTTATTAATTTCAAGCGAGTCAATAAGGTTTCTACTGCCGGTTAAAAAATTTTGAACGATTGTTGGTGTCAGTAAAATATCTTTTTCACAGGCTTCTACCGCAGCATCACACAGTGTTTCGAGCTCATCGCTTATGAAACGGGAGGTTAATTCTTCCTGATCTTTTTTTAATTGCTCTCTGATTTTAGTGCTGCACGGTAGAGATAAAAGAATTGAACCTATTTTCAGACATTCTTTCCAATCTTCAGATTCATTTCCATAATCCACTGCAGCGTTGCGAGCAGACCTCACAACTTTAGTTCCCCAGTTAATATCGGAATCGTCATGGCTGCCTAAAAGAATTGTCAGAACTCTCAAAATCCTTGCCGATTTATCTAAAAATTTTCGGATTAATATGACTTTATTTTCGTCCGTGTTTTTTATTTCAACATCGAATTGTTCTATATGGTGTTCGAGTTCTTCTTTTTTAGGTTGTACCGCGTTGTGTAATATCTCTAATCCTAGATTTTGCCCGGCGAAATTTTCGCTAACAAGTTTGGTCTGCTCCTCCGCCATTTTCTCCTTGGCATTTTCGGCGAAACGCACGGCGAGCCGGGCATTAATAGTTAATAAAAAACGCGGTAGGCTATTTCTGATGTGTCGAACCGTAGCATTCCGAACCAGCGGGTTGTTGATTTCCGGAACTCTTTTTTCTTCAAGGAAATTCCAAAAAGAGTCGTTTTTGT
>JBGTRS010000615.1:0-2612 GCA_041940665.1 Pyrinomonadaceae bacterium
TCGATTCGGTTATGGCCAGAATACTGTGAATCGCATCGGTGATTTTTTTCGCACTTTCGTCCAGCGTGGTCATTTCAGCCCGCAGACGATTTTCTTCGGTTTCGAGTTCACGCAGACGTTCCATCAAACGATTTTGCTCGTGTTTGATCTCCTTTAAACTTTCACGAAAGTTTGCAATCAATTCTTCATTCACTCTTGATTCCGGCATAATTTGTTTGTTTGGTTTTTGACTTGAAACGGTTTAATGATTTCTCCATTGCTAAACGATACTCTGTTTTTTTCAATTTTTCAAGATTTTTAACAGCTTGCCCGGCAAAATGATAAGCTCTTTGGCGTGTTTCCGATAAATGATTTTGCCCTTCCAGTTTTTCAAGAAGTATCTGCCGCGAATTATCCGCATATTCACCGCTTCGCATAATTTCTTCTAAAACTTTTTTCATTTCCGGCTCGCGTTTGATTAATAAAATCAAGGGCAAAGTCAATTTTCCTTCCAGCAGATCGGCACCCGATGCTTTACCTAAAATCTCTTTGTCAGCCGTAAAATCCAGAACATCGTCCGCCAACTGAAACGCCGTTCCGAGATTTTTACCGTAATCTTTTAAGGCTTTTTGATCTTCTTTCGAGGCATTCCCCAAAATCGCCCCGATCTCGCAGCAGGCCGAAAAAAGATAAGCGGTTTTTCTCTGCAAAATGTCGAAATAGACATCTTCGGAAATATCCGTTTGCCCGAGGACGGTCAGTTGGATCAATTCGCCTTCGGTCATTTTTCGCGTCAATTCCGTTAAAATGTCCAGAATTTCCAGACTTCTTTCTTTCAGGGAAGTTTCAAATGCCGACATATAAAGCCAGTCGCCCATCAAAACCGCCGCCTGATTGCCGAATCTTGCGTTGACCGAAGTTCTGTTCCGCCGCGTATCGGCATTGTCAATGATGTCATCGTGAACCAGCGTCGCCGTATGGAGCATTTCCATCACGGTCGCAAGTCTGATGACGCTTTCCGAATCGCTTTCCCCGCCGATAGCTTTATTGGCCAGAATCAAAAGCGTCGGACGCACACGCTTTCCGCCCGATGCCCGCAAATATTCGCCCAGATAATTGATGACCTGAATATTCGAACTCGCCTGCCGTTCAAACTCGGCTTCGACCAGAGCCATTTCATCTTTGACCATCTCAAAGATTCTCCGGGCGACAAAATTCGGCTTTTGTTGTGCTGTACTGAATGTTTGCATTTATATTAACAAAAAATACGAATTACCAATTACCAATTACCAATTACGACTACCGATAATTATCAAACTGCATATCAATTCCGAAATCTTTTTTCTTTAATCCGTGAATAACTTCCTGCAGATCATCGCGGTTTTTTCCCGAAACTCTGACCGAATCGCCCTGGATTGCCGCCTGCACTTTCAGCTTTAAGGTTTTGATAAATTTGACGATTTCTTTCGCTTTATCCTGCGGAATTCCCTGCTGAATCTGAACGATCTGCCGGACCGTTCCGCCCGCCGCCGGTTCCTTATCCTGATAATGCAAGGCCTTTAACGAAATACCCCGCCGCACGAGTTTTGACTGCAAAACTTCATTCAAGTTTTTTAAACGCGTGTCGTCTTCCGCACTGATGATCAATTCCTTGTCGTGAAGACTGACGAGAGCCTTACTGCCTTTGAAATCGAACCTTTGACTTAACTCCTTACGGGTTTGATTGATCGCATTATTTATTTCCGCGTAATCGGTTTTTGAAACAATATCAAATGAATTTTCTTTTGCCATAAAATTATCTTAAACGAATTTTGCCAAGTTGATAAATCGCTGATTTTATTAGTTTGGTTGTAATCTGAAAAAGTTATAAAAATTTTCCGTCGTCTGTTTGGCGAGAGTTTCAAATTCCCTGCCGTAAAACTCCGCCAGAAACTTTGCTGTTTCAACGACTCTCGCCGGTTCATTCCGCTTTCCGCGAAACGGAACGGGCGTTAAATACGGGCAATCGGTTTCAACCAGAAGTCTCTCCAGAGGGACGACCTCTGCCGCTTCTCTCAGATCATCCGCTTTTTTGAAAGTTACATTCCCCGCAAACGAGATCAAAAATCTGATCTTCATCAAATCTTTTGCCATCTCCGGCGTTCCGCCGAAACAATGCATAATCCCGCCGCGAAAATTCTCGTACGAGCATTCTTCCGTCAAAATCTCGACTGTTTCGCGATTGGCATCACGCGAATGAATGATGATCGGTAAATCCAGCTCTCTTGCAACATTTATCTGCCGACGGAAAACTTCCATCTGCACTTCTCTGGGGCTGTGATCGTAATAAAAATCAAGGCCGATCTCGCCCCAGGCGATCATTTTCGGACTCGATTTGGTAATCCCGATCAGACGATTTTCGACCTCATCGGAATATTCCGAAGCATCGTGCGGATGAATCCCGACCGAACCGTAAATGCATTCAAATTTTTCCGTTAAAGCCAGAGTCTTTTCAAACGAATCATCCCGCGGGCTTCCCGTTCCGACGTTGAGCATCGCCGTAACGCCCGCATCCAAAGCGTTTTGAATAACTTCCCCGCGGTCTTCATCAAATCTTTCGCCGTCAATATGGCAATGTGAGTCAATTAGCTTTT
>JBGTRS010000616.1:0-2576 GCA_041940665.1 Pyrinomonadaceae bacterium
CAGATGATGACGCTTCGGGTTGTGTCGCGGTTCTGGAACTTGCCAGAGTTTTGTCGCAGGGGAAACGCCCGAAAAGAACGGTTTATTTTGCGTTCTTCGGAAGCGAAGAAGCGGGCGGCCACGGTTCGAGATATTTCGTCAATAATCTTCCGTTTCCGAAGGAAAAACTGATCGCCAATCTGCAATGGGAAATGATCGGCCGCCCCGATCCGAAGGTTCAAAGGGACGAACTTTGGCTGACGGGTTTCGAGCTTTCAAATCTCGGTGCGGAACTCGCCAAACGCGGAGCAAAACTCGTCAACGATCCGCGTCCCGAACAGAATTTTTTCCGCCGTTCGGATAACTACAACCTCGCCCGGCAGGGTATCATCGCTCATACCGTTTCGAGTTTCGGCTTGCATACCGACTATCATCAAGCGAGCGACGAACTTGAAACGATTGATTTTGCGTATATGACCGCGGCGATAAATTCGATGGTCGAACCCGTCCAATGGCTCATCAATTCGGATTTTAAACCTTCGTGGTATGATGGGAAAAAGCCTTAAAAAAGCGAAAAGTTGTAGTCTTTTTCTGGTTTCTACTTTTTGTTAATTGATTAAATCTTGAAATTTCAAAATGTATAAAAATAATTCCGAAAATCCGCTGGTTTCCGTCATTATGGGCAGTACATCCGATTGGAACACGATGAAAAACGCCGCCGATATTTTAGAAGGATTCGATGTTGCCCACGAATGCCGCGTCGTTTCCGCTCACCGCACGCCCGATCTGCTTTTTGAATTTGCGAAAAGTGCGGAAAGCCGCGGCGTTGAAGTCATCATCGCCGGTGCGGGCGGAGCGGCCCATCTGCCCGGAATGTGTGCTTCACAAACCGTCCTGCCCGTCCTCGGCGTTCCCGTTAAAAGCCGGGCATTGTCGGGAATAGATTCGCTTCTTTCAATTGCTCAAATGCCCGGCGGAATTCCCGTCGGAACTCTGGCAATCGGCGATGCCGGAGCCAAAAACGCCGCCCTTTTAGCTATTTCCATTTTGGCAAATTCACGTCCTGAGCTAAGAGAAAAACTGCGGGAATTTCGGGAAGATCAAACAGATACGGTTTTAAATTCGGAACTTGAATAAAAAAATTATCCGCAATGAACATTCCGAGGAGTTGATTCAAAAATGGTCATTACGGATAATTAGTTGCAAGCTATCAATTAAAGAATAAAATTCACCCCTTGTTCGTAAGAGCTTTTGTTAAAATGATTTTTGGGAAAAGAACATCATTTTCAATGCTGAAGCCGTTTACGGTTTCAAACAAAAACCTTTTCTAAAATATCCCTACTTCAGAAGGAAAAATTCGATGTCTCAAAGTTTTCCGCTTAGTTGTGTGTAAGATTACCCGACAAAAGATAAATGCAAGATAAATTTTGAAAATAATTGAATTTTTTTACATATTATCCTCTGCCGCAAAACTGAAACGGTAAACCATTCAAAATCTGTTAGTTATTCTTCCCTGCAAAAATCGGTTATACTTTTTGTAAATAAAAAATAACGACAATTTAATAAAAATTTTGAGGAGAAAATCTGAAATGAAATCATTTTTAAAGATTCAAATTGCCCTGTGTCTGATATTTTTCGGACTGAATATCAACGTTTTTACCCAGAACAATTTTTTGATAACGCCGGATTCGGCCGGTGATTTGAAGATCGGAATGACCGTCGCGGAAGCACGCAGGGCTCTGCCGCTTTACCGTTTTTCCCGCACGAGTGACGGCGAAGGAATCGCTCTGATCGAAGTAAAACGCAGTAACCGCACGCATTTTTATCTCTACGCCAACGAATTCGATCCGGCCCAGCCGATCGATGAAAACGCCCGCATCGAATTTATTGAGATAGTCAGTCCCGGCTACCGAACTGCCGAAGGAGTTTCGGCGAATATGCGTTTGAGCGAGGTCGAACGGAGATACGGAAAGTTGAAATCCATCGTCTTGAGCGAAATCGAATCGAGAGAATTTGCGAGATTTGAAAAACAGCCGCTCGGCATTGATCTGAAGGTTGCCAATCGAACGGGACAAGCCGGAATTTATGCAAACGGGGAAATGCGAACCGATAGATACAATCAAACGGCTTACATCGGAAGCATAATTTTGGTTGGTAGAGTTGAAGTTTTCGATCCCGCCGACGATGATGGCGACGACACGCCGGCCGAAACGGGATTTACAAGCAAATATACGAATCTCGGAACGCAATGCGAAACGCCGAAAGGTCAGGGCGAAGAAGGCGGACATATTTCAACTTACTGCGAAGGCTTCGGCGGCTACCGCATACATATTTTCGACACGGCCAAGTCTATGGAAATAAACGTCCAGTCGGAAACCGCAAGCGAATCCGTCCCGGTCGCTTCGCAAAGTCTCGGTTTTGATATGAAGAATAAACAGATCGAATGGCGTTTCAATGACGGCAAACCTTTCGCCGTGATTATGCGGGTAGATGAATACCGAATGGGCGAAGACGGTTTGATCCGCTATCCGGTCAGAAAAACGGGCGAATTTTTGGTTATCAAAGGTTTACCCGGTTTTGAGCAAATAGATTATAAA
>JBGTRS010000617.1:0-2572 GCA_041940665.1 Pyrinomonadaceae bacterium
AAAAAGGGCAACCGATCACCTGTCACTTGCCACCTGTTACCTGTCACTTATGCTAAAAGTTCTGACCATCGTCGGGGCAAGACCGAATTTTATGAAGATCGCACCGATTTATGCTGAAATGAAGCGGCGTAAATCGGTGTTCGAGCCTCTGATCGTTCATACCGGACAGCATTATGATGAGAAGATGTCCGAGGCTTTTTTTACCGATCTGGGAATGCCCGCACCGGATGTTTATCTCGGTGTCGGCTCGGCCTCTCACGCCGTGCAGACGGCAAAAATTATGCTCGAATTTGAGTCGGTTGTTTTAAGAGAAAAACCCGACTGGGTTCTGGTTGTCGGAGATGTCAATTCGACGATTGCCTGTGCTTTGGTTTGTTCAAAACTCGGAATCAAAATCGCACACGTTGAAGCCGGACTTCGTTCGCGGGATCGCCGGATGCCGGAAGAGATCAACCGGATTTTGACCGATGCGATCTCCGATCTGCTTTTAACTCCTTCTTCGGACGGAGATGAAAACTTGCGACGCGAGGGAATTCCCGAAGAAAAAATAAAACTCGTCGGCAATGTGATGATTGATTCGCTTTTTCGAAATTTGGAACTCGCTGAAAACTCAAAGGTTCTCGATGAATTGGATTTAAATGGAAAAGATTACGCCGTTTTAACTTTGCATCGTCCGTCGAATGTTGACGAAAAAGAAATTTTCAAAGGCTTGCTCGACGCTTTGACCGAAATCAGCCGAAAACTTCCTGTTATCTTTCCCGCCCATCCGCGAACCGCTTCACGCATCGAGGAGTTCGGTTTTACACAAAGAATAAAAAATTCAAATTTGAAAATCATCGAACCGCTCGGTTACTTGGATTTTTTGAATTTAATGAGCAATTCAAAACTCGTTTTAACCGATTCCGGCGGACTTCAGGAAGAAACGACAGCTTTAAAAATTCCTTGTTTAACTTTAAGAGAAAACACCGAACGCCCGATCACCATCGAAATGGGAACAAACATTCTGGTCGGAACAGATTCCGAGAAGATAAAACGGGAAGCATTTGCAATTTTAGAAAAAGAAGATTTTGCAACGGACGCCAAAATTCCGCCGCTGTGGGACGGCAAGACGGCAGAACGGATTTGTGAAGTATTGTTAGGGAAAGATTTTTAACGCAAAGACGCCAGGTTTTAAAAGTAAAAAGGCAAAAGTTAGAATAATCTCTTAACTTTTACCTTTTTACTTTTATCTTTTTACTTGCTCGAAGAGCTTTCCATCGGATAACCCGCATTTTTCCAGGCGGCTGTTCCGCCGAGCAGAGCATAAGCTTTGTCATAACCTTTGTCCATAAACATCTGTACCACACGGGCACTTGAATTTTCGTTCGGTCAGGAACAATAGATTATCAGCTTTTTATCTTTTGGGACGTCTTTGTATTTACTTTCGAAATCACTTGTCGAAATATTTACAGCCCCTTTGACATGTTCGGTGGCGTAAGCCGACTCCGAGCGTGTGTCAATAAAAACAGCCTCGCCCGCATCAAAAGATTTTTTCGCATCTGCCAGAGAGATTCGCGGGGCTTCATCGCCGTGTTCGTGGCCGTCGTCGGCGTTGTGACTTTCAGCCTTTTCTTCCGACTTTTCAGCATTTTCTTCCGACTTTTCAGCCTTCTCTTTGTCCGCAGGTTTTTCCGTTGCCGACGTGTCTGCCGGATTTTCATTTTTTGTTTCCGTTGAAGTCGAAGCCGTCTGGCAGGCTAAACCCAAAGCCAGAGCCGCGAGCATCAACAGGAGAAAAACATAACGCATTTTTTATCCTCCAAATTCATTTATCATTTATCATTTATCATTGACCATTGATCGGAATTCTCAGGATCAAACGGTTTTTGATAAATAAACTCTGAATAAATGATAAATGATAAATGATAAATGTTAAATGTCCGTAGGGTATTTTCCGTTCCAACAGGCAACGCAGACCGAATTCGGATTCATTCCGGTCGCTTCGAGCATTCCTTCCATCGAAAGATAGCCGAGGGAGTCGGCCTCAATATATTTGCGGACTTCTTCGACCGACATCTGGGCGGCGATGAGTTCGGCCTTTCGCGGTGTGTTTACGCCGTAATAGCAAGGCGAGATGGTCGGCGGACAGGAAATTCGCATATGGATTTCTCTGGCTCCGGCTTCACGCACCAGGGCGACGACCTTTTTCGAGGTTGTTCCGCGGACGATCGAATCGTCAACCAGAACGACTCTCTGATCTTTAATGAGATCCTTGATCGGATTGAGTTTCAGACGGACGCCGAACGAGCGTATGGATTGCGAAGGCTCGATAAAAGTTCGGCCGATGTAATGATTTCTGATAATTCCCTGCCGGAAGGCGATGCCCGATTCCGCCGAATAGCCGATCGCCGCGGCGACGCCCGAATCCGGCACGGGAACGACGATGTCGGCTTCTACGGGGTGTTCGAGGGCGAGCTGGCGGCCCATCAAATGCCGCGATTGATTGATCGAACGCCCGAAGATGTAGGAATCGGGACGCGAAAAATAGACGTGTTCGAACGTGCAGACCGATTTCGGTTTTTCTTCAAAGGGA
>JBGTRS010000618.1:0-2299 GCA_041940665.1 Pyrinomonadaceae bacterium
TTTGGCTTTGAGTCGCAAGACACCGGCGGCTTTTCCGATCCCGTAGAGTTTGCGTTCCTGCGTCGAACCTTTCGTCAAGGTCAGGGTCGTGCCTTCCATATCGAGATTGATGGTGTTCGGGCAATCAGGCGTATAGACGCTCTTGAAATTCGACACCAACGGATTTATGTCCGAGCCTTTTTCGATGTTGAAACCGCTGACCTCGTCGTTGCTGTTGTTGGTTATTTTTAATTTCCAGACACCGGACTTGTTGGCTTCGGTTTGACTGACGGCGATCGTAAAATTACATTTGGGTGATTTATTCGAATGCACCGAATAACAGGTTGAAGTCTTCAAAGTCGTACTGCCGTGCATCACTCTGATCACCAACGGATTGAACGTATTCGGAATGATATTGACGGCGTGCCATTTCAGTTTCAGTTTTAAGTCGCCCGGAATGCCGGACGGAATGCCGAAAATTTTACGCTCGACCGTGTTTCCCTTGGGAATCGTCGCGGTCGAACCCTCCATATCGAGATTGATATTGTCCGCAAAAACGGCACCCGCAAAGATGCCCGGAATCAAAGTCATTGCCAGGAATGCTCTTTTGACATTCGTTAAAATTTGATTCAGATTTCGCTTTGTCATTTTTTTTCTTTCTCCTTAATTTTTCTTTCAAATCAGATTTGAAATTTTTCTTGAAAAGACCTTAAATTTTGTCTTCCATTTCTATCTGATAATTGTTAAGAAATGTGTCGCATTTTTTTTTTTGATAATTTCCGGCAAAAAAAAACATCCGCCGGAGCAGATGTTTTACGTGCTTGAAATGTCGGTTGATAAACTTATTGCCATTCGCCCTGAAGCGTAAAGGCCGCCCAGTAATACGGACTGTTCCAGCGTTTTTCTTTGAGCATCTCGACCTGTGCCGTTCGCAGAGCGGCGGACGGATCAGATCCGCGGTCGCCCGGTCTTCAACCTGCCAGAGACTCGCCACCACGCTTTCCGCTCCCGCATACATAAATCCGCGGGTCAAACCGATCAGTCCTTCGCCCCTGACGTCTTTGCCCAAAGCCGTCTGACACGCACTTAAAACGACCAGATCGGCCCCGATCTTCATATTGTAGATTTCGTGCAGACGCAGGAAGCCGTCTTTCGTTTTTCCGTTTTCATCAACCAGAGAGAGAACGATGCCCGAAAGTTCCGGGTTTTTATTGTTCAGCAAGCCGTGCGTGGCAAAATGCAGAATCTGATACTTAGCCAAATCATCATTGGTCAGAATTTGCCGGTCGGCGGCAAAATCAATCGCTTTGAATTTTTTATCAGCCGGAACAAAGGATGTAATATCTTCCGCCTCGCGTCGGCTGAACCGCAGACGTCTGAACTCGTTGATATTCAGATCGCCGGCCGAGCGTTTTAATTCGCCGAGCAGAGAACCGTCGGGAGATATGGATAATCTTACATTTTGCGTCTGGGGTTTGGCCTTTAACCTAGCGATGCTTTGAGCAACTCTGGCGTCCGATTCGGAAAATACCGGATCGGCAAAAACCGCCACGGAATTTTTGACTGTTTGCAGATTATCCGTTCTTTTTCTTAGAACGGCTAGAGTCGAGGCCGAAGGAAGATTGACGATCTCATAATCCAAGATCAGCGGTTGGTAATTTTCATTGGATTTGGTCAGAGTTCCGAACGGAATATACCGCAGAAATTCGTCGCCGACGATGATGAGACGTTTGCCCGGCAGTTTTCCGGCAAATGGATTCAGAATCATTTTGCTTAAAGTCGTTGACGCTTCTTTAAATTTTTTGTCGGCCTTTGATATTTCGGCTTCAAATTCCTCGGCCGACAGATTTCCGGCCGGCTGATTTCTTTTTGTGAGCAGGTCATACAATTCTTTCGAGGTTTCGTTGATCCTTTCTTTTTCCGGCAAAACAAAACTTTCGGCGGAATCTTTTGTTATCATCCAGACAAAACTTTGTTTTTCGCCGAGCGAATATTCCAACAGAACGGAATCTTTATCGAGCAGATTTTGGATGTCTTTTAATTCCAAAGTCGGCGGCTCGGTCAATTCGGCGCTGCTGAATTTCACCAAGGCGCTGGCCGAGATCGGCATCCGCGACGGCGTTCGCGTCAATGCGATCAACCCCGGCTACTTCATGACCGATCGCTTGACTGGCGCCTTGCGCGCAGAGATGGATCGCACCGGAAAGTCGCAGGACGAAGCGGCAAAAGCGCTGCTTGCGGCGCGCGGCACGACGCGCTTCGGCAAACCTGAGGAAGTCGGCAGCCTCGTCGCTTTCATGGTGTCCGGTCAGGCCGGCTA
>JBGTRS010000618.1:2309-2572 GCA_041940665.1 Pyrinomonadaceae bacterium
ATATCGTTCGAGCAGTTCGTTCAGTTCTTTTTCAATGATCTCCAATTTATTTTCATCACTTTCTTCCTGCCCGTCCAATTCGGCCCGCTGTCTTTCTTTGAGATTTATTTGCTTTTGCAGTTTTTCTCTTTTGGCGATCAAATTCTGATCGACGCCTTTGGTGAGCTCGATTCCGGATTCGGCCAAAAGTTCAAGTAAACTTCTTGCTCGTGATTTTTCGCTCAGCTTCAGGGCTTGAAGATCAAAACCCATATCGGGTTTTG
>JBGTRS010000619.1:0-2570 GCA_041940665.1 Pyrinomonadaceae bacterium
TTTTTAGACAACAAAACTCCGGATTTGTTCCGAAAGAGATTTTTTTTGACACTTTTCCGCCGAAACTTCCGCGTTGATCTTTTGCGAAAGCATTTTTTTGCTTTTGAGAAATTATTGATAAAGGAGTTTTTTTTCAAAATGATAAATCATATTTCTATCGGAGCTGAGAATCCCGAAAAAGTGGCGAAAATTTTAGCCGAGTTGTGGAATGGTTACGCTTTGCCGTTTCCGGTTGCTCCGAATGGTTGGGTGGCTTTTGCCGATGACGACAAAGGCACGGTCGTCGAAGTCACGACGGCCAAAACCGTTCTGGTCCCGGGCGAAGGCTTGCCCGATGAAGAAAATTTTGACATCAGCGTTTCCACCGAAGAACACGAGTCGAAGTTTATCGAACGGGATTTTGCCCCCGATTATGTGGCGACGCATCTGAACATCAATTCGCCTTTGAGTGAAGCGGAGATCAAAGAAATCGCCGGACGCGAAGGCTGGCGTTGTTTTGTCGCCAACCGCGGCGAGGGAATGTTTCAATTGATCGAATTTTGGATCGAAAACCGTTTTATGCTCGAAGTTATGACACCCGAAATGACAAAGAAATATATCGAGCTGATAAAACCGCAGAATTGGGCGGATTTTCTAAACATGCCGCTTCCCGACAAACCGCATAACGCAACAAATCTGAACGTGATCGGATAGATTATTAAGTGAAAAGTGACAACTGACCGGTTGATAAAATAAGAATCGGTCAGTTGTCACTTTTCACTTATTTACAAATTTTACCCAATTTCCGAGCCAATCAAATCTTTCGACGGCGGTAAATTGTTTTTTGTAATCGTAAAAAGATTCGCCTTCGTAAGCATAGCCTTGATAATAAAAGCTTCGGCCCGTTTCGATGGCGTATTTTATCTCGAGCAGCATCGTGTAAATTCCGAGACTCCGCTTTGTGATGGTCGGTTCAAACATCGCATAGACGCTCGAAACCGCTTCTTTACCGACATCCAGAAAACTGACGGCGACCAGTTTTTCGTCTTTATAAACGCAGAATTCGATCGCTTCGCAGGGCGTTCGGGCCGCATCGTAGTCTAAAAAACTATAGATCGAAAAGGGAATACCGTGGTCGAACCGCGTTTTGTGGCGTTCAAACAAGGCGTGTTTTTCTTCGTCGATCGAAACGGGACGAATGACGGTCTGCAAGTCCCGGTTTTTCCGCAGGATGCGGCGTTTGTTTTTTGAGAATTTATGATCGGAAAGCCGAATCCGCAAGGGCACGACAAAACGGAATTCGCCGTGCAGATAGCCGAGATTGTACCGGTAAAAATACTGTCCGAAATGCCGCCAGCCCTCGGCTAACAGATAGTCGAATTGGTCGGGCGAAACTTCGGAGGTGTAAAATTCTTCATTGATAAGATCAAATTCGGCTAAATTCATCGTTTTAAAAGTAAAAAGTAAAAAGTAAAAAGGCAAAAGCGGGAATATTCATTTTGAGATTAAAGATAAATAGAAAACTTCAATCTTTATCATAGGATATTTTACTTTTTACTTTTTACTTTTTACTTGATTTCTACTTTTTACTTAGATCGTTGCGGCTTCGGCATTTTCTTCATCATCGTCATCGTCATCCGCATCGGTTTCGCTCGTTGAATAGTATGAATCGGTTGTTTCTTCCTCTTCTTCCGTTTCAAGGAGAGCTTCCGTATCCGTTTCTTCGGCGGTTTCTTCATAGAGATTACCGGTCGAATATTGCTTTTGCTGTTCGAGAACCTCTTGTTCCTGTCTCTCTTTGGCTTTGAGCATACTGCAATTTCCTTCCAGGATCGCACCGTCTTCAAGGATCAGACGCGGGGACTGGATGTTGCCGACAACTTTGGCCGTGCGGCCGAGTTGCAGTTTTTCCGTCGCGTTGATATCGCCGTTGACCGTTCCGCTGATCATGGCCGAGGCGACGTTTATGTTGGCGTCAACCTGGCCGGTCGAGCCGATTATCAAAGTTCCCTCTTCCGAAGAAACGCTGCCGGTCAGATGTCCGTCAACGCGGAGCATCGCCGTAAAATTCGTTTCACCCGTTAAAACCGTTCCGGCTCCGACAAAACCGCTCAGGCGGCCTTCTTTGATGTCGCGTGCCATGGATTCGCTTTCGCTGACCGCCCGATTGGCGGCCGTTTGCGGTTCGTTTTGATATGGAAAAGCCGTTGTTGCGGATTGTTCTTGAAACTCCGCCGTGTCATTTGATGTGTTCTCACTTTTTGAGCTTCTGCCCATTCTAATCATATCTTTAAATACCTCCGAAAAATGTATTGCTTGACTTGCCGGGCAAAAAGTTCGGAGAGCGATCCGGCAAAGTTTGATGTTTTGTGTTTTTTTAAATGGTTAACAGTTGAAAATTCCTTATCAGGATATTTAATGATAATTTAATTTACAAAGCCGTGTCTAGTTTTTATCAAAAATAGATTTAAATTGCTGAAAAAAAGAACCGGGTTTGACCGAACGGCGTTTGTCAAAAGCCTCTTAGCGTGGCAAAATTTTAAGTTTGGAGGAAAACGAAAAGAAATTGTTTGTAGAAAGTAAGGTAAAAA
>JBGTRS010000620.1:0-2567 GCA_041940665.1 Pyrinomonadaceae bacterium
TTTCAATGAGTTTTTCTAATTCGGGAATTGCAGAATTGAAATATTCGACATATTTTCCCAAGTCTCGTTGATTAAGGCAAACTGTCGTTTCGGCAATATTAATGAATTCTTTAGCTGCTTTAACTGCTGTTTTTAACCGATCAACTTGTCTTGAATCGTAGTGTGATACAAAGGTTTCATAGAGTTCGACAATTTTTTTTGAATAAGCGATCTCTTGGAGTAAATCTTTGTTAGCTCCGATTTCTTTCAAAGATTTCTCCTGTTCATCCGTCAATTTAAAGTCCAAATAGAATTCGCAGGCTTGCCAAATCAGATAATTATTGGCTTCTTGAAGGGAAGTTTTATCTTTCGGGGTTTTATTAAAAACTTGTTTGATCGTTTCGACATAAAATATTTCGGGCTGATTTTGACGAATAGTTTCTATCAGATGATCGTTTGCTTTGGCTTTTTTTAGTTTTTTCTCCGTTTTTTCATCGAGTTTAAAATTTACCTTCCGGCTTTTAACTAATTCCGCCAAATCATCATTTAGTTTTTCATTAGAATTTGAGATTCTCGATGTGAAAGTGAGTTTTGAAACGATTTCATCAAAAGTTAAACGCTTGGAGTTTTCAGCCGTTTGAGCATTGACAGCTACGGAAGTAATGACAAGGAATAAAAGTATTTTCTTGAACGGCAGAATTTTCATACTTGAAAAGTTTCCTTTTTTTGATTTTATATTATCTCAAAAATTTTGCCAAATTTTTTGTCAGACAGCTATATTACATTAAATTCATTGGTAAAAAATAAAAAGTTTGGTATGATATAAAAAAATGAATGACCATTCACTCATTTTACAAATCGGTAATGAAGAAAGGAGAAATATGAAAGAAGCAGTTATAGTTTCAGCCGTGCGGACGGCGGTTGGGAAGGCTCCGAAGGGGACTTTGAAAAATACGCGGCCCGACGATCTCGGAGCGACGGCGATCAAAGGAGCGGTCGAAGCGGTTGAAGGCTTGGAAGGCTCGCAGGTTGAAGATGTGATTATGGGATGTGCGTTTCCCGAAGCCGAGCAGGGGATGAACGTGGCACGCACGGCGGCGATCGCGGCGGGGATTCCGGTAGAGGCTTCGGCGATGACGGTTAATCGTTATTGTTCTTCCGGGTTGCAGACCATTGCACTCGCGGCTGATCGGATTCGCACGGGCGGTGCGGATGTGATCGTGGCGGGCGGCCTTGAAACGATGTCGATGATCCCGATGGGCGGAAATGTTTTTCGTCCGAACCCTAAGATCGTCGAAACATATCCGGATTATTATCTGAATATGGGTTTGACGGCGGAAGCACTCGCCGTCAAATACGAGATTTCCCGCGAAGAGCAGGATGAATTTTCGGTTCGTTCGCACGAAAAAGCAGCAAAGGCAATCGATAACGGAAATTTCAAAGACGAGATCGTTCCGCAGACGGTCTATGTTGACGAAACGGATGAAAAAGGTCGTGTGCGTCGCAAGGAAGTTGTGTTCGACCAGGATGAAGGCGTTCGCGGCGATACTTCGATGGAGGTTATCGGCAAATTGCGTCCCGTTTTCAAAGCGGACGGCACGGTGACGGCGGCGAATTCTTCGCAGATGTCGGACGGTGCGGCGGCGGCGGTCGTCATGTCGGCTGATAAAGCGGAAGAAATGGGATTGAAGCCTCTGGCACGTTTTGTCAGTTATGCAACAGCCGGATGCCTTCCGGAAGAAATGGGCGTCGGGCCGGTTTATGCAATTCCGAAAGCCTTAAAACTTGCGGGTCTTGAAATGAGCGACATCGGCGTGATCGAACTCAACGAAGCGTTTGCCGCCCAAAGCTTGGCAGTCATCAAACTTTTGGAGATGAACCCCGAAATAATCAACGTCAACGGCGGAGCGATCGCCCTCGGACATCCTTTGGGATGTACGGGTGCAAAACTGACTGCCGCCGTTCTGAGAGAAATGCAACGCGGCGGACATAAATACGGAATGGTCACGATGTGCGTCGGCGGCGGAATGGGAGCGGCCGGTATTTTTGAGCTGATCGACTAAAGAAATTAGCCACACAGAGAGGCTCGAGGAAAATTGGCCACAGATGAACACGGATTTTAAACAGGGGTGAAGGGGATTGGCAGGGAGGTTAAAAAAATGAATTATCCCTGTTTATCCTGGCTATCCCTGTTAAAAAAAATTGTAAAAAAGAGGATTTAAAAAAAGTATGGATGCACAGATGGAAAAAGAAAAAGATTATGTAAAGGGCGGAGCGTTTCTGATCGAAGAGCGTGAGGCGAATGAGATTTTTACGCCGGAGGATTTTACCGAAGAACACCGGATGATCGGCGAGACGACCAAAGAATTTGTTGACAACGAAGTTCGCCCGAATCTCGAAGCGATGGAAAAGCACGATTGGGAAACGGCCCGGAATCTGGTCAATAAAGCCGGTGATCTCGGACTTCTCGGAGCAAATATTCCCGAAGAATACGGCGGTTTGGAGTTAGACCAGGTTTCCGGCGTCGTCGTTGCCGAAATGATGGGACGTGCCGGCGGATTCGGAACGACCTACGGAGCTCAATCTTC
>JBGTRS010000621.1:0-2563 GCA_041940665.1 Pyrinomonadaceae bacterium
GTCGCCGATCTCGAAGATTTGGAATTTGCAATGGAAATTATCAAAAAATACGATCTCGAAAACCGCACAAAAGAGATTTTAATCTCGCCCGTTTTCGGCACCCGAAATTTACAGGAAATCGCCGAAACTGTTTCACGAAGTGGTTTAAAAGTTCGTTTAAATTTACAGCTTCACAAATACATCTGGGGAGCCGACGTTCACGGAGTTTGATTTATGACACATTATCAAAAACTTGCCGCATTGATTTTTCGTAGTATCGGAATTTTACTTTTAATTATCGGGGTAGTTCCCGCTGTGTATGCACTTTTAGCAACAATTGCCGGAAGTGTTCTGGGAATGATTGTTGCCATTACTTATTCTTTGCCAATAATCATTATCGGGATAATTCTATTTCTTTTCAGCAAGAAATTGGCTCAATTTGTTTGCTATGATTTTGACAGATAACTATGAATAAGGAAAATCTTTCAATCTGTCTTGTTTCAGGGGGAATGGACAGTTGCGTAACGTCAGCCATTGCAAAATCTGAAAATGAAAATCTCGCCTTTTTGCATATCTCCTACGGACAGCGAACCGAAGAACGCGAGCGGAAGGCGTTTAACGACATCGCGGATTTTTACGGCGTGAAAGAGCGTCTGGATATTTCGATCGAACATCTCGCCAAGATCGGCGGGTCGTCTTTAACTGATAAATCAATCGAAGTAACCGAAGCGGATCTGGAATCGGAGGAAATTCCGACCTCTTATGTGCCGTTTCGCAATGCGAATATGCTGGCGATCGCCGCGAGTTGGGCGGAAGTTCTTCAAGCCGACGCAATTTATGTCGGTGCGGTCGCGGAAGACTCAAGCGGTTATCCCGATTGCCGGCCCGAATTTTTTGAGGCGTTTGAGAAAACGATTGAAACGGGAACCAAACCCGGCACGAATATCAAGATAAAAACGCCGATCATCCATCTGACGAAAGCCGAGATCGTCAGAAAGGGAACGGAACTAAACGCCCCGCTTCATCTTTCCTGGTCGTGTTATCAAAGCGAGGATCTGGCCTGCGGAACTTGTGATTCTTGTGCGTTACGTCTGCGTGGATTTGAACAAGCGGGATTGACCGATCCCATCTCTTATATCAAATAAAGTGTCAGTAGCCCGACCGTGAGGAAAGGGCTTTGGGGGGTAATTTACGACGTATCAAGCCGCTCCCTGACGGTCGGGCTACTGACACATTTTTTACCTCTCCGCAAAAATTTATTTATCTTTCGTTCATCACATAACTCTTCCCTGAGTGCTTTTTACTTAAACAATCATTTTTATACAGGAAAATTAACATGAAAAAGACAAAGATTTTTTATCTGTTGGCTGTTATTTGCGGTCATATACTTTTTACGCAATTCGTTTCGGGGCAGAGTTTAACAACAAATCCGCCGGTTGAAATTAAAAACAATTCGGGGGAAGAGAGAAAAATTTGTATGCACAAGCCGAAAGTGATCACGCTGTTTGCAATCGGATGCGTTGAACTCAGAAGCGGCGAATCGATTTATTGGAATCGTGAGGGTGTTTTTACGCCGTTTAAGGTAAAGGTTTATGAGGTCAGAAAGATTATTGATAAATATCTCTACACCCGCGATCTGCCTGCCGATACGGGAAAGATCATAGTCGGACAGGGCGGAAGATTCGGTTGGAGCCGTTTTAAGAATATCCCGACCAAATATGTTCTGAATGTCTGCAATTCGCGGTTTCCCGGCAAAATTTATTTTGTGCTTGGTTTTGAAACAAACTACGGCTTTTGGACGGAAGGCTGGTGGGCGGTTGAAAAAGGAAAATGTATCAACATTCCCGTCAGCCAACGCTTAAAGGAGAAACATAATATTCCTTACGGCACGCTTCCGCGAACTTTTTATTACGCGAGGACTTACTACGGAAAGGAGTCTCTGTATTGGCGAGGCGGTGAAGGCGACAGCGAACTTTGCATAAATACAAAAAAAGCATTTTCCAAACTGCAATTTAAGCAGGACGGCACGGGCATCAGAACGCCGCAGCCCTGCACGGCGGAAAATGAAAGCCTCGTTAAGTTCCGAAGTGTAAAAGACCCGACCGTCAAACAGGAAACTTTTTATCTTAAATTTTAGCTAGTGTATAATTATTCAAAAAGAGGAGAAAAGAATGAAAACGAAAATCACAATGTTGTTGGCACTTTGCATTTCGGTAATTAGCGTTAATGCACAAATGGCTGAAACCGTTAAAGTTCCGGCGGAAGTTAAACCGTTTGTTGAAAAGGGAACACGGGCGATCGCACTTGAATCCGCCGATCTGAACAGCGACGGAATGAAGGATTATATTCTCGTGTTGGAAAGAGAAATGCCGGAAGATGAAGCCGAAGATTATCCGAAAGATCAACGCCCTCTGCTGATTCTGGTGCGGGATAAAAACAAAAAATTGTCGGAAGCCAAACGCAATGAACGAATGGTCATGTGTTCACAATGCGGCGGAATTTACGGCGATCCGTTTGCGGGCGTGACGGTCGGTAAAAATACCTTCACGGTCAATCACTACGGCGGCAGTGCCTGGCGTTGGTC
>JBGTRS010000622.1:0-2553 GCA_041940665.1 Pyrinomonadaceae bacterium
TGTATTTGCCAGACCGATGCCTTTGATAACAAAATTTTTCTCGTTTTTCGGAAGTCCGACACCGTCATCGGAAATTTTTATAAAAAGCCGGTCGTTCTTTTTATATGATTCGAGTTCGATCGTTCCGCCCTTGGCCAGCGGCGTAATTCCGTGTTTGATGGCATTTTCAATGAGCGGCTGAAGAATCATATTCGGCACGATCGCGTCCAGCGTTTCGGGGGCGATGTTTAACTTGAAACGCAGTCTTTCCTGAAATCTCATCTGCTCGATCTCGATATATTTTTCGACAAATTCCAATTCCCGTTGAAGCGAAACCTCTTCGACCTCGAGGTTGTCGAGCGAAATCCGCAAAAGATCGCTCAGATTTGTCAGCATTTTTTCGGCGGTGTCCGGATTTTTGTGGATCAGTTCGGTGATTGCATTATGTGTATTAAAGAGAAAATGCGGATGAAACTGCATTTTTAAAAGCTGTAATCTCGCCCGGTTTAAGTTTGACTCCAATTGAGAACTCAATAATTCCCGCTTTTGATATTTTCGATAAAACGTAGCCATCAGGATGATGCCCAAAGTTATGATGTATAAAGAAGAACTCAACAGCCAGTTATAAACAAACATACTTTTGTAGGCTTCGGTAAAAGAACCCATCGGCATTTTATCGGGAGGCATTCCGGTCATCGGCAGAAAGAAAGCCTGATATGCGGTCTGAAGCAGGACGATGCCGACGCCCGACAAAACCAAATAAAATAACTTCCGGTAAAAATGCTTCCCTTCCGGCAAGAAATGCTCGGCTGACCAAATTATAAAAGGTGTCATAAGAACCCAGCCGAAACACGAAACGCTCTGGGTTGTAAGTGATTGTAAAAGTGAAAATTCTTTTTCGAACGAAGTGGCGTTGATGGAATGTTTGATGGTAAAAACTATGGCGATAAAAGCCCACGCTCCGACAATCAAACCCCATTTCACGAAGTTATTCTTGAATAAATCATTCTCCCGCATCGCCAACGCTCTATAAAATAATACCGCTAAAATTTTTATTCGGACGAAATGAAACGGTTTGCCCGAATAAAAACTGTGTGACGAACAAACCAATCAACCATCGTTATACTTCAAACTTTTTTTTCAGCTACTCAAAATACTAACGATAATTCTGCCAAAAATGTTTTTCCGGTTTACTCTATACATGCTTGGATCTTAAATCGCTTCGGCAGATTCCGGCAAAATGTTTCGCTTAAAGAACACAGACGAAGCAACGTCCGGAGTCGTCGAAATTCCCATCCGTTTGATCTTTGCATTGAGCGTAGTTATGCTCACTCCGAGAAGCCGGGCGGCGTGGGTCTGATTTCCTCCGGTCTGTTTCAAGGCTGATTGAATAAGGCGTATTTCAAACTTCCGCATCTCATCCCGCAAATTGATTCCCTGACTGATTTTTATCGGTCTGATAAAATCCAGCTTCTCGATCTCATCGGCCAAGGCCGAGGTGATTTCCCTCAAGATACTCAATCTGTTCTTTATTAATTTCGCATCCTCGATGTTTTCAAATCTTCCAAGATCATCCAGTTCATCAATTTTGTTTTTCAGACGATAAAGTTCAGACATTATTAATTCTCCCGTATGAAAGCTTCTGCCCTTGTATAAAAGGTATGAAAATTTAATCCGGCAGATGATCTTAAATTTTCACAAATACTTCCAAAACTTTATACGCCGAAAAGGTTTTGCCAAAGGCTTTTGTGATAAACGGTATAAAATCATTGACAGACTGTTTTGAATCGGAAATGAGATTTATAAAAAAATATGCTTTTTTTCAATTTATTGTAAATTACGAAAAAAGCGGATACCGTCAATCCGACCATATCCGCCTACGTCTTTTATCTTTTACCAATTCTCATTCCGTGCAATCGCTAAATTCGTTAAACTCGCACACGAACAGATCGGGCGAGAACTCGCGGGTTTGTTTTTGGACTGATTCCCAGATTATGGAATATCGGTAGTTTTCCTTTGTCCAGCCGAGCCGCTTTTTGTTTTTCCAAACGAACTCATAAGCCGGTTTTTCGTCAAGCCCCTGCAGATGTTTGGCTTCGTGAAGAAGTATCGCGGCCCGCTCCGTATCGTCAATCGTATGGGTGAAAAAATCCGGATAAAGCGTCATAATTTCAAACGGATAATTGGTTGCCGCATAGGCGTTCTCCTTTTCAATGGAAGCATTGAGCCAGTTATCGTTACTGCGAAAAACGGTTAGATTTCTCAGATAAAAGACTTCTTTAGCAAACCCTTTTTGCTCCAAAAGTTCAATCGCACTATCAACTTTTGATTTCTGCTCGGCGGTCAGAGGATTGGCCGAAAAAACGAGCGAAAGATAAAAACCGATGATCGAAAAAATTACGACGACGATGCAGACCACCGCCCGTCTCACAACCTTTGCCAAAATGCTTTTCGGCTTTTGACGACCGACGTTTGAAACGGAAATCTGGCTGAGGTCAAAAAGACATTTGACGCATTTTTTGGCGTTTGAAGAGTTATTCAGATGGCATCGCGGACATTGCTTGCTCATTGATT
>JBGTRS010000623.1:0-2549 GCA_041940665.1 Pyrinomonadaceae bacterium
GGCAGTCCTGAAACCGTCTCGGTTTCAGGTGCAAGTTTAAGTAAATTCAAGTTGTAAAAATCTGCGTTGGTGCGGCGACGGGACGCACGCCGCGACGGCCAGCGAGACGCTGGCGTTACAATTCATTCTACCGCAAATTCTTTCGCAGGAAAGAAATTATTTTATAGCCGTCCAGATAAACCCAGGGCTTTTCGCCCAAAGTGTAATGGCCGCACGGAATGGCGACTTTGCTGTGCTTTACTTTATGTTTTTTGAGAGCGTTCATCGTGTCGAGCGAAAGATCAATCGGGAATGAAAGATCATAAAGCGTATAGATATAGCGTTGCGGACGTTCGGGCAAGGTCGCTAATTTTTCGATATAGTTCATCGGCGAAACGGGCGACCAGCACATTCTCAAATCTTCTAATGTAATGTTATTTTCCAGACCTTCGCGGACGTGATAGGTCGAAAGCCCCCGCCAGGCGACATCGGCGACATAGCCGGAAACGTGATTGAAAACGACCGATCTGATCGTCGGATCGTGGACAAATGCCAAGAAAGCCACGCACGAACCGATGCTTGTGCCGACGACGCCGACCTTTTCAAAGCCTTGCTCGTAAAGCCATCTGACCCCCGCTTTCGTGTCAAGAGTCGCCTGCCGGATTGATTGGATCGTCCGCCCGATATTCGGCGAAACAAGAAAATCCGCCCGCTCCAAACCTTTTGGCATCCGTTCCTCGTGATACGGCAAAGTCAGACGCAGAGCCGAAACACCGACGCGGTTAAAGAACCGGCAGAGATCAAAATAACTTCCCGCCTGAGCATTCCAATGCGGCAGGACGACGACCGCCGCTTTTTTGTCATTCTCGTGAGGAAAAAGTTTGGCGTGGGCCGTGTTGTTTTCGGGATTTGGAGTTTGAACGGCACTTGTCCAACTTATTTCGTCATACGTTTTACGTAATTCGTTATTCGTTTTTTCGTCTTGCCTATTACGAATTGCGAATTGCGAATCACGAAAATCTCTGATTTCCGGTAGATGAAAATACTCATCACTATTTGCGATCACTTCTTTAGCATGTTGGCGAAAGAATTTCATCGGATCAGTTCCGTTCGGATTGTCCGTGATAAATTCCGTTCCCCATTCAAACGGACGGACGACGCGGTTGTCGTTGAGCATCGCAAAATATCTTTCCCGTTTGTGCATCCAGCGTTTGAGCATAAGTTTTTTATGGTATTACAAAAAAAAGCCCGTCTGCAATCGGCAAACGGACTTTGAAGGCTTGATAGCCGATTGTTTGTAGAAGTTTAAGCACTCGTGCAAAAACAGATCATAGGTTGGTGTCAATAGTCCGACCGTTGGTTAGTGTCAGTAGCCCGACCGTGAGGAAGGGCTTTGCTATCACTTAAAATTTCAAAGCATAAGCCGCTCCCTGACGGTCGGGCTACTGACCCGAACATATTGATTTAATTTATCTTTGCACGAATGATTAAAGAATTTTCGGCAAAATATATTTCACCTGTTCAAGCTCGACCAGATCGCCGATTTTTTCGACGGCGATCTCGCCGACAATGAAATCTTTGCCGTTTTCTTCAATCACTTCAAAACCCGAAGCCCGCAAATTATTCAAACTCGCGGCGGATCTGTCGGTCAGAAAAATCTTAACTCGTGCTTTGCCGTTTAGAACAAACTTCGCTTCGTTCGCCGTTGCTTTCGCATCGTCTTTCTGCAAACGCTCATACAGAGCGTAAACCCAGAAATGAAGTTTTTGTTTAAAAATTTTATTTGCAGTGTCTTCGGGTGTTTCCGCAACCGGCGTATCGGCAACATTTGAGATATTCGGAACGACAACGGGCGTTGCACTGCCGTTGCCGAAATTATAGACGATTACGCCCGAAACTTTGACGGGTTGACCTGCCAGCAAAGTCGGCGCAAATTTTGAATTCTGGGCCGCCTGAGTTGCCGAAGCCCGCAGAAGCGGATGTCCCGAAACTGCCGTTGCCGAAATAACATTTCCGCTTTCGTCAATCACGACCTGCACCGCAACCGAACCGTTGACATTTGCCGCTCTTGCCTCCGTTGGAAATGCCGGTGCGGGCAAACTCGTCGCCTTGCCATTGACGACTCCGCCCGAAATTCTTTTAGGCGCATTCGGCGATGATACAGGTGTGGCAACAGGCGGCGGCGGCGGCGGAGCATATCCTCTTCCTGAACCGGAACCGCTTCCCGATCCAATACCTGTTCCAATTGTTGGGGTGACATTTTGGTTACTGACCCCTTTTCTATAATAGTAAGAACCCGTTATAGTGTCGGATTGACTAGAATTATCATTTCCATCATTAAAACTCCCGCTCGCACGTTCAATCGGACCTTCAACTTTAACAGGTTTTCCGCCTTGCGTTCTGATTACTTCTTCGACGGCAACAAACGATGTAAATTCGGTCATCAAATGAAATTCCAAACCTAAATTCATGATCGCATCCGCCAGAGATTTCTCCTCATTTTCATCGCTTGCGAGCGATTTTGAACTCAGTTCATCGATCCGTTTTCTCGCCCAGAGCGTTGCGAGGAC
>JBGTRS010000624.1:0-2319 GCA_041940665.1 Pyrinomonadaceae bacterium
GGCATTCCTCACGATGGTTGACACAAACGGACGATCCCGGACGGCTTTTTCCAATCCCTTCGGATACTTTCGCTTTGAAAATGTGCCGGTCGGGGAAACATACTTTGTCACGGTCAATTCAAAAAACCATCATTTTACACCGCAGGTCATCAGCGTCTATGAAGATATAACCGATTTGAATCTGGTAGCCGATTCTATGGAAAATGATTCCGCAATAGACTATCCTGACCGGTTCAAAAACTCTGATTTTTAGGCATTATGGTGAGACAAGTCCCCGGCGGAGTTTTTTTAATATAATCCAAAGGGGACGATTTCTTTCCGAATGTTCGCAAAGAAACTTTCGCAGAGGTCGGAAAAATCTTTGTGTCGGCGGCGATTATGAACTTCGCAGTTTTAAAAAGTTCGTTCTTAAAAAAATAGAGCCATACTATGAAAAAAGCGGTAATCCGGCGAGATACAAATTTATCCGCAGACATTCTGGAGACGTGAAATTATGATGTTACATAAATAATTCCCGCCAGATTTTATAATTCCTCAAAAAATAGTTAATATCTATCCTTTCAAAGTGATAAAAATCTAATCACTAATTACCAATCACTAATTACTTTTTTTATGCATTATCATTTAATCGGAATATGCGGGACGGCGATGGCTTCGCTGGCGGGGATGCTGCAGGCACGCGGGCATAAGGTGACGGGTTCGGATCAGAATGTCTATCCGCCGATGTCAACTCAGCTTGCGGAACTCGGCATTGAGATCATGCAGGGTTATAAGCCTGAAAACCTCGATGTCGGAGCGGACAGAATCATCGTCGGGAATACGATCTCTCGCGGCAATGCTGAGCTTGAAGAACTCTTAAATCGCAAATTGCCATATTACTCGCAAGCGGAAACAGTAAAAAGAGAATTTATCCGCGGGCGGCATTCGCTGGTTATTGCGGGAACGCACGGAAAGACGACGACGACGAGCATTGCGACGTGGGTGGCGGAAGTCGGCGGTTTGAATCCTTCCTTTTTGGTCGGCGGTGTCGTCCAGAATTTCGGGGCATCTTTTCGTGTTACGGACAGTGATTATTTTGTCATCGAAGGCGATGAATACGACACGGCTTATTTTGATAAAAAGCCGAAGTTTATGCATTACTTGCCGGAAATTGCCATCGTCAACAACATCGAATTCGACCACGCCGATATTTACCGCGATCTTGACGCGATCAAGTTTCAGTTCTCGCGTCTGATGAATCTCGTGCCGGGCAACGGACGGCTTATTTTGGGTTGGGATTCGGAAGTCGTCAGAGAAGTTTTCGCCGAGATGAAAGGCAAACTTTTTACGCAGGTCGAAACTTTCGGTATCCGCGAAGATGCCAAATGGCAGGCTCATTACATAGATTTTTCGGGCGATACGACGCGGTTTACGGTTTTCCGCGAAGGCCGTCAATGGGGCGAGTTTGAAACTTCCTTGATCGGCGAATTCAATGTGCGGAATTGTCTGGCGGTGATCATCGCGGCGGATGCCTGGGGAATTCCGCCGGAGAAAATTCAGGAAGCGTTTAAGACCTTCAAGAGCGTTAAACGCCGTGTCGAAGTCCGCGGAGTCGAACGCGGCGTGACGGTGATTGACGATTTTGCCCATCATCCGACTGCGGTTGAAGAAACCTTGAAGGCTCTCAAACAAAAATATGACGGCAAGCGGCTCGTCGCTGTTTTCGAGCCGCGTTCGAGGTCTTCGCGTCTGGCGGTTTTTCAGGAAAAATACGAAAAGGCTTTCACTTACGCCGATTATGTAATTATCGCCGGAGTCTATAACGCTTCGGAAATAAGCGAACTCGGCAAGGTTCTGGACACGGAAGAACTCGTCGAAGAAATAAAACTGCAAGGGAAACCGGCGTTCGGTCTGCCCGATGCCGATTCGATCGTTGAACACCTGACGCCCGAAATGCGGGCAGGCGATGTCATCGCCATTATGTCGAACGGCGGTTTTGGCGGGATTCACGATAAGATTTTGAATGTTTTGAAGTCAGAAAAATAATGAAAGTATCCGAGATTAAACAATTAGCTGAAAGTTATCTCGAAGAAGACATAAACATCAAATTTCCTACTTGGTGTAATGAAGAAGATTTAAAAAAAGCTTTTTCTAAATTAAATATTTCTGCTCCTGAGGAACTGGTTGAACTACTTAAAAACACCAACGGTGTTTCGACAGATTATTATAATTTGGTTTGGACTTTGACTGAGATTGTGGATACAAATCTTGAATATTGGAAGAAAGAATTTTTATCTGATTTGTATATGCCCTTTGATTCCTTATTATTTTTTTCTGACG
>JBGTRS010000624.1:2329-2545 GCA_041940665.1 Pyrinomonadaceae bacterium
AATGGAGATTTATTTGCTTACAGAATTTTAGAGAGAAAAGTCCCATTCAATGACATATATGTTTGGGATCACGAAAATGATAGTCGCATTTGGGTAGCTTCAAACTTAAAAGATTTTATTATTCGTTCATTAAAAGGAACTCTAGAATACTAAAAGGTTATCTTACAAATTAATTATTCATAACTCGTGACGTCAGAGGTAAAGAACTTGAATTAG
>JBGTRS010000625.1:0-2541 GCA_041940665.1 Pyrinomonadaceae bacterium
CCGGGCGGGACTTGTCGGTCGTCAACTGAACCAGCGCGCATCCGCGGTGCCGGCATTGCTCGATGGCCCACGCGAACAATTGCCTGCCCAAACCGCTTCCGCGCAGTTTCGAGGAAACGCGGACGCTGGTCGTATCCAAAAATCTCCCACGTTCATCTCCTTCCTGAGCCATGAGCGTTCCGTCGCGGGTCGAGATCGTTGCCGAATAGGCGTTTCGCACGAGCCCGATGCGGACGTCCGGTTCTTTATCGAGTTTGAAAAACTTCGCCGGTTCTTTATAAGAATTTAAAACCTCAAACGGTGCTTCACCGTAATTATGCGGAAAAATTTGGGTGGCGGTTAAAGTGTAAATTGCGAATACCAAAAAATAATTGCGAAACTTCATAATGTAAAAAAAATGTAATGAATTATTTGGGAGAAAGTTTGAAACCACAGATTAACACAGATGGACACGGATTTTTATTACAAAAATTTTCAAATGAAAAAAATCGGTGGTTCTGTCTATTTGCAACTAGCATTTCTTCAATTGCCACTAGCTGATGGTCTTTGACAAATAAATCTAACAAATAAGTCTTTTGATTTTAGCCTGTGAAACAGGCAACAGCGTAAAGCCTAGCTCGCCAGAGCTAGGTCAGCGTTGGAGCAAAAGACAAAGCCCTTGATAAAGGGCGACAGATTTTCACAAAATGAATAACTGCCGCTATCTTCGATAGCTCTAAATTATGGGTTGCATTAGACCTAGCGTTCCGCTATCGCTTCACACTAGGCTTTACACTATCGCCATTTTCAATGGCTAAAATCTATCGTTGGATTTATTCTTTTTCAAAGACCATAAGCTAGTGACAATTTATTTTTTCTTCAACACAACCTAAATATAAATCTCAATAAAATTCGGTTGCTTTTTCAATGCGAAAAGTTGTTCGTTTATTTTTCCAAAGCATTAAAAACGAACGGAAAAGTTCCGTAAGTTTGGCCGCGATGCTGCGGACGAAAGGCGAAAAGGATGATTTTGCCTTTGCCAAAATTAGTTTCGGCGATGGCGGTTTTGCCGTTCAGATATTTTTCGCCGTAGATCCAGCCCGATAAAAGTATGTCGCTGTCGCCGTATTTGGCGATGGCTTTTACTTTTGAAGTATCGGAAATTTCGTAAGCCGAACTGTTGATAAAATAGGCGGCGGTCTTTTCGTTGAAGCCTCTGGCGAGCGGGTTGGATGTATCAACTTCTATCTCGACAATCGTGCCGGGCGAATAAAATTCCTTGCGGGTTAAACCTTTGAGAGCGTTTTTGATCGGCAAACCGAAACGGTTGATGACCAGTTCGCAACTGTCGTCAAAGCAGATCAGTTTTCCGCCGTTTTCGACATACTTTTTCAGATTCTCGACGCCCGCTTCCGAGATTCCGCCCGTATATTCTTTCGGGTATCTCTCTTCGCTGTTGCCTTTGACGAGAAAATTTTCGCTGATCGAAGGCAGAATGATCGCGTCGTAATTCAATTTATTCGAGCGAAAATCTTCGTCCATCAAGGATGTAAATTTGATCTGATGATTGTCGAGAACAAGCCGCGTCCAGCCTTCGTCCATCGAATTGGCATGGCCTTTATAAAGCCCGATCTTCGGATTCGATTTCAAGGGATTCGGCAGTTTGTCGAACGGCATTTTGGACGGTTTGAGATTCAAAAGTTTTCTTGCCTGATTGATATTTTCGAGGCGTTTTAAAGAATTGCGGTGCTTGTCAAAATCCTTGATGTTCCAGGCGGTCGCGTATTCGACGCCCATCTGCAGAGGCAGAGTCCAGCCCGAAACGTCGTAGGGAACTTCCGCTTCGCCGTTGGCATTGATCCTTTCGGGATAAACCTGTTTTTCAAAAAGACTCAAAACATTCGGGCGTTGCGGCTGATTGACGAGAACGATAAACGATCCGCCCGGAATTTCGCCGAAATCGTTTTTGTCGTCTTCTATTAGAGCGACGTGAAGTTCTTCGGTCATCTCGAAAACTTCCATCCCTTGCCACATCAGAATTTCCAAAAGACGCGAAATTCTTTCTTCATTGGGCTGTCCGGCGGGAATAATGAACGCCTGCGGTTCGTCCGCTTTCGGTTTGAGATTTTCCGCCGCCAGAAAACGCGAGTTTTCCAGATACCTCTCGCGGAATTCCGCCGCCATTTCGAGGACGGCGTAGGACGAGATCATCTCCATCCGGGCAATATCCTTCGGACTCCAGACTCCGCCCCGCCACGGGTCGGGATTATTGGTCGCCGCTTCGAGCAGGGAAACGATCCCGCGCGTCGGATTGCGACGCATCAAATTTTCCGTGTTGACCGTGATCGGCGTCATCAGTTCGGCAGATGCGGCTTCGGATAAAATGCCGATGGAGTTGTGATAATACGGAGCGGAACGAAAACCGCCGTGCCACCAGGTGTCGTAAGTCGCGTTGGTCGTGACGCCCTTCTGTCCGTTGCGTTGCAGATCAGCCGCCATCTTGTAGCCGAGCAATCCCAATTCCCTTAGAATGATCGGATCAATTCGCGGATTCGGCGGATC
>JBGTRS010000626.1:0-2525 GCA_041940665.1 Pyrinomonadaceae bacterium
TCTTTACGGGATATTTATTCATTTGATATTAAACTTTGAAATATTTGTTGTAATTCTTCAAATCTATTTGCTAAAATCCTGCAATCATGTCCCAATCTTACGTTAGCTCCTACTATCATTGCGTTTTCAGCACAAAAGAACGCCGACCGTTTATTTCACCGAAACTGCAAACGAGGCTTTTTCCGTATCTTGGCGGAATTGCGAGGGAGCACAAAATGAAATTATTGACGGTTGGCGGAATGCCCGATCACGTTCATCTATTGTTGTCTTTACCGAAGACGATAGCGATCTCAAAGGCTTTGCAGTTAATAAAAGGCGGTTCGTCAAAGTGGATTCACGACATATTTCCCGAACATCTCGATTTCTCGTGGCAAAAAGGTTTCGGTGCATTCAGCATCGGCATCAACGATATTGAGCGAACGAAAAATTACATCGGGAATCAAGCCGAACATCACAAAAAACGGAATTTCGAGCAAGAGTTTTTGATATTTTTAGACCGAAACGGGATCGAGTATGACGAGCGTTATGTTTTTGATTAAGCTGAACAGATCGAACGCAAATCTCAAAAATTCCGGATTATTCTTTTAAGCCTCAGCTAAAGCAAAATTATCAACATCGGTCTGTCGGCCGATCTCGGCGATCTTGTCGGTGACTTTGGTGACGCCGTCGAAACCGGGCAGAACCTGGACTTTTTGCGTGACGAGTTTATCAATCCAGCGGACACCTTCTTCGTCGCCGAAGAGCGTGGCAATGGTGTAATCGGTCAGGTCCTGCGGTCGGGTGCCACTGCCAACGGGCAACCAAAAGGCTTTGATGACATAACGGGCGATCTTTTGGGCGAATTCGCTTCTTGCAAGTTCCAAACGGGCAACGTTTAAGTAAAATGTCGTATGGACCGATTCTTCGCGGATGATCGGTTTTAAGATATGCGTTAAAACGGGATGATCGGCGAGTTCGATGAGGCGGCGGTAGCTCTGAGCGGCGGAAAGCTCGTTGATCGTGCCGTAGGTCATATGCGTGGCGGTAAATTTTCGGCCGATGAGATTTGTTAAAGTCGTTAAAAAACGGGCGTAGCGATGATAACTTTTGGAAACGCTCTTGATCGTTTCATCCTTCCAATTTTCCGGCGTTTCGATTCCCGCCTCGTTCAAAAAACGGTTGATGACCTCGCCGTGCGTGATTTCTTCAACGCCCCACCGCTCCATAAATTTGCTGATGACCTTATCCTTTCCGGTCGGCGTCCGCAGGAGTTCCTGGTGATACATATCGGTCAGAACCTCTATGTCACGCATATAGAGCAGAACGGGAACAAAGCGTCTGTCGAACGGATGATCTTTAACCTCGTGCCAGGGAATTTCGCTGATAAATTCATCGGTCAGAGCACGCGGCTGTTTTTCAAACCAGTCTAAAACATCTTGATTCGTCTCAAAGGTCATAATTTTCCAAATAAAGTTAAGGTTATCTCCAGGGTTATTCTATATTAAATTTCGCCGAAAAATCCATTTCGGATGCAACTGACATACAAATTATCCTTTCTGTTTTGCATCCATTTTATGTCAACTTACTAAATAAGTTTTACGAATATATTCTAAGGAAGTTTTTCATTTTTCGCTATTATAAAAATCAAATGCGAAAATGTTAGGATTATATTATCTAAATAACAAATTTGATATAAAGGATTTCAGATTTAGTCGGTGAAACCGACGTTATATCTGTAGCCCACGATGCAAATCGTGGATATGATGTTCAAAATTTGATAAAGCCATTGAAAATGGCGATATAAAAAAGATATGCCGCGGTTTTCAACCGCTGAACAAAATGGCTTAATAATTATTCCCATAACTCGCGTTATGGGTTACAGATATATTGCCGTCTTCGACGGCTTAGCTCGAACTTGAATTGATTTTAAAAATATTATGAAATTTTCAGTTTTATTGATTTTAATTTTATCTATAAATGTTTTCGCTCAGGACAGCAAATTGAATTTCGAGGGTGAAAAATATTTAAAGAACATCAAGCAGTTGACGTTCGGCGGCGAAAATGCCGAAGCATATTTTTCGACGGACGGAAAACAGCTCGTCTTTCAATCGAAACGCGACGGCCGCGGTTGTGATCAGATTTACACGATGAACATTGACGGCTCGGATGTGAAAATGGTTTCGACCGGCTTGGGACGCACGACCTGTGCCTACTTTTACAAAAAGAACAAAGGAATTCTCTACGGTTCGACGCATCTCGGCAGTAAGGAATGTCCGCCGAATCCGGATTTTTCCAAAGGCTACGTCTGGGCGATCTATCCCGATTACGATATTTTCTCGGCCAAGGCGGACGGCTCAAAGGTCAAACGATTGACCGACACGCCGGGCTATGATGCCGAAGCGACCGTTTCGCCCGACGGTAAAAAAATCGTTTTTACATCAACCAGAGACGGCGATCTCGATCTCTATGTAATGGACAAAGACGGCAAAAACGTCAAGCGTCTGACAACGGAACTCGGCTACGACGGCGGAGCATTTTTCTCGCCC
>JBGTRS010000627.1:0-2518 GCA_041940665.1 Pyrinomonadaceae bacterium
TTCAAAGCATCGGCACGGATTCGCCAATCGGAATAGGTTAAAAATTTGGCAAGCGTTTCTTCGGAGTTTTCCGGTTTCGCCCGCAAAGTTGCCGTCAAACCGAACGAAATAATATTATTGATCGGACGCGGTGAACGTCTGCCCAATTCAAGTTTGAGATTGTTCAATATCGCCTTTCCAAGCATCTTTGATTTTTCATCATCGGAATTCGACGCCGCTATTTTCCCTGCCGCTTCAACCGCTCTTGCACGAACATCGTCTTCTTCCCTCGTGTTATCTAAAACTTTCAAAACAGCATCCGCACCTTTGATTGATTCGATCTCGCCGATGGCAAATGCCGCCATCTGACGGACAGCCTCCGTATCTTCAAGAAGCATTTTTGAAAGAAACGGAATCGCCTTTTCGTTGCCGATCCGTCCCGCCGCCAGTGCCGCCCGTTCGCGGACAGACGGATTTTTATCGTTCAAAAAATTCTCGAGCGTTTTGTCGAAACGAAGTTCGTCCTCGGCTTTGACGATCTCGACCAGCTGATTCATCGGAATCTCTCTGTTTTTGACGGTTTGAGCAAAATTATTGAGCGAGAGGGAGAAAAAACAAACGATAAGAGTTAAAGTAAATTGTTTCATTTTTGACCTTTATATGACTGGAAAACCGACTGGAACGCAAACGGCTCGTTTGCACGTTTGCCAGCGAAGCGAAGCAAACGAATGAAGTTGCAAATTTGCAGATGTGAAACTAATTTCAATGCCTTCGCATTGATGCAAACGAGCCGTTTGCGTTCCAGTCAAAATCTATTCTCTGAATTTAACTGCCCTGATCTCGACCTGACTTCGGATGTTTTCGGGCAAGACGACCCGAAGTCCTTCCGGAGCACTTCCGTCTTCGACGACGGTTATTTCTTCGGCGACAAGTTTTTCCAGAATCGTTGACGCACCGAAGAGCAGAACGCTTGCCCGGCCGCTTCTTTTTTCCGTGATATACGGCACGAAGAATAGACTCTCGACCCGTTTTTGTCCGATTCTGAAGGTTACCGAAACCGATGCCGAGTTGACGAGTGAAACATTTGCGGTGCTTACATTGATCGGAACCTGTTGAGCGGTAAAATCATTTTTTCGTCCCGACAGATCTATTTTTTCGGTGGAAACGAAATTGAGCGATTTGACGTAACTTCGCGGCCCTCGAACACGCACTTTTTCGGGCAGAATTCTCGTGTTGTAAATCTCGAACCCCTCGGCCAATTCGCCTTCCGTAACGGCTCTGACCGGAACATCCATCTCTTCGATCTTTTCGAGTTTGACCGCAATTTTGTCGGGTTGAATTTCGTCAATTTTCACACCGGCGGGAAGATCAACCGAAATATTCTGCGGCGTCAGATGGATTTCCCGGTTTCCTTCTTCGATGTCGGTCAGATCCATCGAAACAATCAGATTATTCGGGTTTAATTGCTCAACCTTGCTTTTATCGCCCGTCACGACCAGATCAACTTCCTTGACGAGTGTGTTCGTATTGGTTATTTGCAGATCGTTGGAAACCAGCAGATTGAGCGTAACTTCCCGCAGGCGTGTGGTTTTCGGTTTTTGCAACCCCGTGACGCCGAGCCAAAGTGCCAGCGTGATAATTAACGCGAAAAGTTTCATCAGCCAGTCGTCCACAAAAATACGTTTCAGCCAATGGCTGACGAACAGACGTCTCTGTTCCTTTTCGATAAACTTTTCTGTTGGAAAATTAAAAAACATTTATTTGTGTCTGGTCTTCGGTCTTTGTTCTTAAAACAATCGATTAAATCTATTTTGATTTAATTTCGATTTTTGTTGACTTTATATAAATCAAATCAAGCTAATAATCTGAAATTAGTCAAAGATTGAAGATCAAAGATCAAAGACCTATTTATTAATCTCTGATAAATTGTCCGACCGCCAATTCCTTTTCCGTTTCCTGGATCGAATCGCTTTTCGCTTCTTTTATTTTTTTCGCCTCTTTTTTCTCCCTGCTCGCCAGCGGAATATCCATGGCCGTCAGCAAAAACCGGCGGAGCTGTTTGGTGTCGAGATTCCGGCGGATTTCGCCGTCTTCGACAAATGAAATAAGTCCCGTTTCTTCCGAGACGACGATCGAGATCGCATCCGTTCCTTCCGTTACGCCGATCGCCGCCCGATGTCTCGTGCCGAGTTCCCGCGAGATGCTCGGATTTTTGGTCAAAGGCAGAAAGCAGGAAGCCGCGGCGAGTCTTTCCTGACGGACGATGACCGCTCCGTCGTGCAGAGGCGTATCGGGATTGAAGATCGTAACAAGCAGATCATAACTGAGTCTGGCATCGAGCGTAACGCCCGCATCAATAAAATTCCGCAAACCGACTCCGCGTTCGACGACGATCAGAGCTCCCGTCTTTGAAGCCGCCAAAGTCGTCGCCGCCAGGACGATCTCATCATAGACGGTTTCGCCGAGCTGTCCGCGTTGACGGCGAACCATCGGAAATCTGAGCCGGTTGCCGAAGTATATAAGAGCCTGTCTGATCTCC
>JBGTRS010000628.1:0-2517 GCA_041940665.1 Pyrinomonadaceae bacterium
CGTCGGTATTATCCGCATCAGGTTTTTAGCGTCTTTCGATTTTGGATATTAGATTTTGGATTGTTTTCAATCGCAAATCGCAAATCTAAAATCGCAAATAACGAAACTCTCAGCACCATTGCTCCGCTGAAAACTTTTGCTTGGTTTTATGCTATTACATTTATGAGACTCAACAAAATTTAGAGTGAGTAGATTTTGACAATATTTGAAGTAGTCTCACAAATTGATCTAAAAATGATATTTTCAATTCCCCAATCGTTTTGTGCTTCATTTAACCATTTAACCATTTCTTTAATATCCTTATCAGAATAATATTTTGCATTTCTTAGATTTTTGAATTTTTCAACCGTAAAATCGTTTACAGTCCATATTGTTTTTTGATGCTGGTGTTCTTCATTTTTCCAACACCACACGACATCTTTTTTATTTTCAGAAAGTTGACTTGAAGATAAATGTATCTCAAGATTTCTTAATTCTCTTACAATGTGAAGCATCGGATTTTTAGAATCAGTTATTCTATATGTTTTATCTGTAATCTTTACTTTATTTAATTTAACTAAGTCCCTTTTAAGAGTATCCTCAATTGAAACATACTCTGCTAATGAAGCACGAAAAAACGACTCACGACGACGTGTTGCTTTCGGTTCTTCAGCATGTAATATTTTTTCATCTCCTGAAATATACCAACAAAATTTTAATGCACCTTCTATTCTAGCTGATGTTTCTGGCAGTTTGTTGATTGGTTCTTCCAGTTCAATCGGTAAAGATACAAACATAGAACAGGAATTTGGTCTTGAAAGTAAAGAAAAATCTAATTGATATTTCATATATTCTAACTAAGCCGCAATCAAATCATTCAACCTTTGATACGGCAGAGCGTTGTAAGCGAGAATGATGTCGTCTTTGGCGATGCCTGATTCCAACAATTCTCTGACGACTTCCGCGTCGGTGTTGTCGCGTTCGACGTAAACTGTGCCGTCTTGGAGGCGGAAATGCAGAACGACATCGTAGATGCGGCGTCCTTTTTCGTTCCAGCCGGAATCTATGACCATAAATTCATCCTGTTCGCGGTCGCAGACGGCGTGGGTTTCGATCTCGCCGTTGGCGGGTTGAAATCCGGCGTGGCGTTTGACGATTTGTTCTAAAATTTGGCGGTAATTTTTTATTCTATCCATTGTATAATCTCCTCAAGTTCGGGATTGAAAACGAGCAGTTTTATTTCCTGTCTGGCGACGACCGCTTTTATCGAAGGAAGCGCGAAAGATTCTTCAAAAACATCTTCGGTGACGGCTAAAAACAAGATGCGTTCGGGAAAAAGCTCGCCTAAAAACTGTTTGTAAATCAAATACTGCCCGACCGCTTTTTCGAATTCGTTCAAAAACGAAAGACCGCCGAAAACTTTTATTTCAATCGCAACTTTTTGGGTTTCGCCATCGGTTTCAATTATCTTCTCTGCCGCTAAGTCAACATAAAATTTTACATCTTCAAGCCGAATCGTAAAAGGATCGTGCGTTATCGCCCAGCCGTCTTTTTCCAGAGCGTTCCTAACCGAATTATGATAAGCATCCTGCTGCGGCATTGTCTTTAAGATTTTTTAGAGATTTGGTTCCATCTAAACGACTCTCAACATCAAAGCTCCGCTGAAAACTTTTGCAAATTTCGCTTTCTATTCTTTATCAAAATACTTAAAATCTCAATCAAACAGGCAGGATTAAATTTCTTCATGAGTAAAAAAATCAAGATCGGCACATGCGGTTTTCGCGCGAATAAAACGGAATATGCCGAAATTCTTAAGACGGTTGAGGTTCAGCATACGTTTTACCAGCCGCCGCAGATCAAAACGCTCGAAAAATGGCGCGGCGAAGTTCCCGCGGATTTCGAGTTCACTCTGAAAGCCTGGCAGCTCATCACGCACGAGGCGAAAAGCCCGACCTATAAACGGCTGAAAAAATCTCTGACCGACGCGGAACGCGCCGAAGCCGGCTATTTCAAGCCGACCGCGATCGTCCGCGAGGCATGGCAGACGACGCTCGAATGCGCCGCGGCTTTGCGGGCGAAAATTGTTCTGTTTCAATGCCCGGCGAGCTTTAAACAAACACCGGAAAACATCAAAAATCTCGAAAAGTTTTTCCGCTCGGTCCAAAGAAACGATCTTAATTTCGCGTGGGAACCGCGCGGCGAGTGGGAGGCGAAAACGGTAAAAGATATTTGCGAAAATTTGAATCTGTGGCATGCCGTTGATCCTTTTGCCAAAGCCACGACAACGCCGAAAAAATGCTACTTCCGCCTGCACGGTCGCACCGGTTTTCGTTACAAGTACGAAGAGGACGAACTCACGGAACTGGTAGAACTTCTGCCGCAAAAACAAATTTCTTATGTCTTTTTCAATAATAGATATATGCTCGAAGATGCCTTATCATTTCAGAAGATAGTTAATTTATGAATATCCTTTCGCTGGAAAATGTCTCGAAAAATTACGGCATCAAACCGCTTTTCGAAAACGTCACGCTCGGGTTT
>JBGTRS010000629.1:0-2514 GCA_041940665.1 Pyrinomonadaceae bacterium
TCCAATTGCCGATCAGCATCGCCGCCAGATTCTGCCAGCTAAAAATGAAAAATGCGGCGACGGTTAGAAGATGAAAACTTACGATGATCGTTAAATTTTTCCAGTTGATATTTGTGCGAGAAGAGTTTGATTCGATTGTTTTTTTTTGCATTTATTCCCGTGTTCGATTTTTAAAATAAGACAATTTAAGACTAACAGATTGAATCGAGTGAAAACGTAAGAGTTTTGTAAAAGAAGTTTTGTAAGAAAAATTATCCGACAAAAAGCCTTTTCAGCCATTCGACAAATTTTTCGCAATTCGGATTTTCGGCTTGCAGGTATTTTGCGGTGATTGCCTGACCGAAAGGTTTGCCGGGTTCTTTTTGCCAAGCCAGATATGTATGAATTTCCGCTTTTTCCGTGTGGTCGGTGTTTTCTTTGATAAAAGGTTTTTCTTCCAAAGCGGCAACCGAATTTTTCGCGTGTTGCCATGTTCGATTATTTTCGGGATCGGGAACGAGATAAGTCAGAAATGTTTCCAGAAACCCTTTTTCGATTTTATTGTCCGGCATAATCCAAACGCCGAATGTCGGCAAAAAATCCTGTTTGATGATCGTTCCGTTTTCGTCCGGCAAAGCGGGCAGATTTTCAAATCCGGCTTTATGCAAAACGCTCGAAACGCTTTGCCAACGCGCTTCCAAATTCGTGTCGGCATCAATTACGATTCCGACACTTTCCATAGAATTCGATCCTTCGATAAGATAAAACTCCGCCGCTTTGAGAACATTGTTGATTCCGCCTCTTTTTTCGATTTCTTCGTCGGTGGAAACTATATCGCGGTTTTCCGGGATTCTTATTTTGAAGGTTTGAGGAACTGTATAAAATCCGCAGATTGTCGAAATGACGTACAGATCGTCGTCGCCTTCAACAAATAGGAGTTTATTATCAATCACGTTTAACGAACCTCGACTTCGTAATTTATAGCATCAGCCAATCTGTCTTCTTCGATATTTTTGGCAACAATTTTCTCGCCTTGCCGAATAAGCTGAATCAACATTCCGTCTTCGGGACTGTCAACCGCCGCCTGTGCAAACGCTTCGATACAATCTTTGCTGTGCGTCGTGGCAAAAACCTGCACATTCAAATCTTTCGCCGTTTTGAAAATCAATTTCCAAACATCAGGCAAAACCGAATAGTGTAAGCCTATTTCGATTTCATCAATCAACAAAACTCCATTTCTGCATTTCACTAAAGTAAGAGCAAGTTCAAAAAGGCGATTCATCCCTTCACCAAAACTTTTCAATGGTAAAGGTTCGCTTTGATTTTCAACTTGAGCAAGAACAACTGTGTTTACACTCACACCAGTGTATTCAATAGGCTGAATATTAATTTCAATTATATTCTTGTCTAAGATTTTTAATGCTTCAAAAACTTTATGTTTCAGTTGAGTGTTGACTATCTCATCCCAAAGTGCGTCTCTGTTGAGTTTGTCAAGTCTTTTTACTTCAACGTATTCGGCATTTATGTTCTTATTATGTCTGTATCCTGTAACAATATAGGGTTCACTTCCTTTTTTATATACATTAAATAAAGAAATAAAATTTTCCTTGTTCTTTGCAGAACCGATTTTAATTTCGATTTCAGACTTATTTTCATTTGCTATTTTCCGATTATATAAAAGATGTCTGAATGTATATTTATTATTACTATCTTTGTTATAAAATCTAGTTCCTTTGTCTTCATCTCTTTCTGATAGAATGTTGTTAGTAACGCTAGTTCCGTCATTCGCATAAATCCACAAAGCCTCAAGCAAAGCCGTTTTGCCGACATTATTTTTGCCGACAATCAGATTCACGCGACCGAGTTTTTCAATCGTCAGATGTTCAAAGCATCGGTAGCCTTTGATTTCGAGCGAATCTAAAAGCAGTTCGTCTTTTTTGTCTTCGCCGGTTTCGGTTTTTTCTGTTTCTTCAACTGTTGTCGGCATAATTTTTTATCTGGCAAATTGTTTCCAAAGCGCGGCGTTTATTTCGTCAACGCTGAAATATTCAAAATTGTAATCGCCCATCCATTCGAGTCTTTCGAGTTCGTCTTCGTTTAATTCGTCTTTCGGCATTTTACTCAATTCGGAGAGTTCGTCATAGCCCCAGATGCTTCCGCAGTCTTCGGGCGGACAGGCGAGTTTGCCGTCGAGACATTTCGGATATTTGACCAAAGAATCGAACGGCAGAATCTTTTCGACTTTTATCTCGTGTTCCCAGTTATCGCCGAAATCATAAACGTATTCAAATTTTTGTTTTTCGGCTAAATTCAAATCGGCGAGTTTGGTTTTCTTTTCATCGCCGATTTCTTTGTAATCAAAATCTTCGGCAATGCCGTAATCTTTACCGTCAATCGAAAATTCATGAAGATGATAATCTTCCCAGCCCATTATTTCCTGAATGATTTTATGAAGTTTGCCGAGCGTCGTATCTTCCGTAACTAAAAATCTGCGCCAGATTTTCGGTTTGCTTCGTTTCAGGGAAATATGCAGTT
>JBGTRS010000630.1:0-244 GCA_041940665.1 Pyrinomonadaceae bacterium
CGTGCCTTCCACAACAAACCAGTGTTCGGCCCGGCGGGAGTGTTTTTGATAGGAAAGTCTCGCTCCGGGCAAAACTTCGATTCGTTTGACCTTGAAGGTTTCGCCTTCATCGAGGATCGTAAAGTTTCCCCAGGGTCTTTCTTCAAAGATCGGTGAATCGGAGATTTTTGCTGTATCCATTTCTAATTTTCCTCCTGATTGTTCGGGAATAAAAAAATTGTCTTTGAAAAAAAAGAATCAACTG
>JBGTRS010000630.1:254-2511 GCA_041940665.1 Pyrinomonadaceae bacterium
TGAGTCACAAACTATTCACTTGTTAAAGGAGATTTCCTGACTGTTTAAGAACCCTCTGGTTAATCTGAGAAATTAATTGGCGAGTGAGCACCTGTACTTGATACATAATTGATTCTTTTTTACTTCAAAATAATTTTACTTGTAATCTATAAACTGTCGTGTTTTATCCCCTGCTGAACCGGCAATGATTTTTGAGCCAAAAAGCCCGGCTTGTTCGGATTTTTGAATTATGTAAGCCGATTTAAAATACAAAATCCCCTTGTGAGTCAAACATTGATCACAGAAGACCCGTTAAGGGAAGCCGTTTTACACGACATACGTAAGATTTACCTTACTTTATTTGGTTTGAATAATATATAAATTCCGAACGATTGGTGCATCAGAGGATTCGACTATTTTAATAGGCTGTTTGTTACATACCCGAAATCTTAACCGGATTTTAATATGACATCGGTCTTGAATAAAGAAATTTCACGACGAAAGAACACGAAATATAAGAAAATACTTGTAAGTTTCGTGCGATTCGCGTGTATTTGGAGTCTTTTTGTTGTTTGTTAAATGTTTAAGCTTAACAATTTCTGATCCATTGCTCAGGTTTCTTTAATAAATGCTTTCCCGAAAATAACTGACAATTTATTTGATGGCACATGGGTTATTTAACCATTCCATATAAAACAAACAGACCAATAAAACGGTTGTTTTCTCCGATGCACGAAAATTCATAAAGAAATATGGTAGTAATCAAACAAAACAAACAGCTACTAAGGCTTTTGTATTTATGTCTGCCAAAACCATGGCTTCCCTAAGGGCTTTTGTGATTTATCTTGCAAATCACCAAGGCGGATGTGTGTAAAGATAAAAATAGAGAAACACCATTTCATTAATTAAGACAAAAACAAAAGGCTGAAAGGTCTTTTTTTTATTTTGAGGTCAAGTATGAAACCCCCTGTTGATAAAAAGGAAAAACCGGAAGAAACGGATTCTTCCGATGATTTGATTATTCAATCCTTAGCAAAAATAGACTCGGTTGCACTCGGAATTTCTGTCGGAACGCTCCTCGGACTGATCATATTTTTTGCCACCAATTTTTTGATTTTCAAAGGTGGCGAAGAGATCGGCCCGCGGCTCGGACTACTAAATCAGTATTTTATCGGTTATGAAGTGACTTTTGTCGGAAGTCTGATCGGTCTGGTTTACGGCTTTATCACCGGATTCGTGCTGGGTTGGTTAAGTGCCACCATTCGAAACCTCATCGTCAACATTTATTTGAATGTTTTCAAACTCAAAGGAAACATGTCAGCCGTAAATGATTTCATTGATAATCCATAGGCTAAAAGTTTTACCCAAATGCAAAAAAATAAAAAAGATAAAAAAGTCGTCATCATCGGTGCCGGTCCGGCCGGACTGACTGCCGCCTATCAGCTTTGTAAGGAAAAAGTTAAATCCGTCGTCCTGGAAAAAGACGATGTCGTCGGCGGAATTTCAAGAACGGTCAATTATAAGGGCTATTTATTCGACATCGGCGGACATCGCTTCTTTACAAAGGTAAAGGTTGTCGATGAGATGTGGCGGGAAGTGATGGGCGAGGAAAAATTTTTAAGACGTTCGCGGCTTTCGCGGATTTATTACAATAAAAAGTTTTTTTACTATCCGCTCAAGGCGACCAACGCCCTTCTGGGATTGGGAATTTTCAACAGCATTCTGATGCTCGGCAGTTATATGAAAGCCCAGGCGTTTCCGATCAAAGAGGAAAAGAGTTTTGAGGACTGGATCTGTAACCGCTTCGGCCGAAGACTCTACAATACATTCTTTAAGACCTATACGGAAAAGGTTTGGGGGATTCCCTGCACGGAAATATCGGCCGATTGGGCGGCCCAGCGGATCAAAGGTTTATCTCTGGTTTCGACCATCAAAAATGCTCTCCTTTCAAGTCAGCCGATCCAGAAGAAGGATGTCATCAAAACCTTGATTGACGCGTTCGATTATCCGGAAAAAGGTCCGGGGCAAATGTGGGAAATGGTCGCCGAGGCCGTGCACTCGGGCGACATGCCACCAGAAGACGAGCCGCAGCCCGCCGCGACCTCCATGATCACCCGCATGGCGTCGTCGAGGGCGACCTCGAGCCCGCCGTAGCGGCTGGGCTGGAGGGCGCGGAACAGCTCCGCCTCGCGCAGCGAGACGAAACTGTAGGTCACGCATTCATGCAGCCCCCGCGCGGCCAGGGTGCGCCGGGCCGTCATGGCGCGGACCTGCATCG
>JBGTRS010000631.1:0-2510 GCA_041940665.1 Pyrinomonadaceae bacterium
ATGATTGGCACAGTTTGATCATGACAATGTCTAAAACCCAAATATCCAAGGTAGCTCCTAAAAATTAAATTTAGATCTTTTAAAACTTTGATGAAAAGACCTTTAATACTAAACTTGGTCAAAGATTCAAATGATGCTTTGTCAAGAATTCCGAAAAGTCAGGAATTGAGACGCTCGATCCTGGAAAAATCCATCGCAATTTTGGACAGTATTTCACAGGAAGACACAAAGGATGCCGAACTTTTGAACGAACTCGCCGATGCTTACGAGAAACTTGCACATCTGCGAAATTGGAATTTCCGCGAAACCGAAAAGTCAATCGCTGAATATCAAAAAGCGTTGAGGTTACGCGAAAGATCGCTGGAACTATCCGACAAAAAAGTTGAGATCAGAAATAAGATGATTTTAGCTTTGGGCGGTTTGATGGAAGTTTATGCGATCAACGGCGACGGCGGGAAGGTTCTGGAACTCAGCCGGAAAATTCGTTCAAACTACGATGAGATCTCCAGACTCGAACCCGAAAATACAAAAAGTCTGCACGGGCTTTCCGTTGAAGCCGAAAGACTTTCCGATACATTGAAAAGTGCCGAACGCGAAAAGGAAAGTCTTGAAGAATTGCAGAACGGTTTTTCATTTATCGAACGTGCCATCGGGATTCGACAAAAAAATATCCGAACTTCCGAACAAAAAATCGAACTCGTTTCGCTTTGGATGCAAAAAGGAAATTTACTTGAAAAACTAAAACGCGACGATGAGGCGTTGAAAATTTATAAGGACGCTTCCGAATTAGCGTTAAAAACTTATCAGAACGACGGTTCGCAACTTTTCGCTTTCAACCACACCGCCCGTACGCATCGGCTGATCGGCGATATTTTCAAACGAAAAGGCGATTTTTCAAAGGCTTTGAAAGAATATCAATTCAGTCTGGATTTAATCACGAACAATCTGAACAATCCGAAACTCGACGGCAGAAACTTAAATTACGGACAGGCCATCTATAATCTAAGAATCGGTGCGATGCTCGGCAAACTCGGCAAAAGAAAAGAAGCCGGCAAACAAATTGAAGAAGGTTTGGAAATTTTCCGCGAACGCTTGAAAACATATTCGGACGATGCTTCGGAAATTCTTTACGCTCCCGAACTTCTGGAAGTCGCTTCGGATTATTACATCGAGAACGGCGAAACCGAAAAAGGTTTAAAAATTTGGGATGAATTTCAGGTTTTGGCGGAAGTATTTGAAAAGAAAACTCCTGAAGACATCGGAATCCTGCAAAATCTCGCACTCGCCTATCGCAAAAAAGGCGACGTTTTAGCGGGTTTTGATAGCCAAGCGAAACGAACAAAGATTCCCGGCAAGAAGAATCTAAGCCTTGCCAAAATCAATTATCAAAAGAGTCTGGAAATTTTACGAAAAACTTTTCCGCTTGCGCTTCCGAATGCCGAGATCAAAAAGATCGAAAAAAAATTGGTCGAAAGAATAAGAAACAGTTAGATCTTCTCAACCAGATCGCCAACCGAAATCGTTCCGGCTTCCATGACTTTGGCGTTTATTCCGCGTAAATGGAGTTCTTTGCCGACGGGCGAATTGACGAATTTGACGGCATCAATGCCGAATCGTTCGGTGAATTTTCGGCAACCGTTGTGCGGAATTGCCGTTACTTCGATGATCGCCGTGCCAATTTTTAAACGGCTTCCCGTTGGAAGATTTTCGTCGCTCAAATCGAGATCAATAAAGAGTTGATCGCCCGCCAGCTTCCAGCGATCTTTGGTTTGGGCGATCAGGGAAATCGCCCGTGCATTCATAATGTTTAATTGCATTTCGGGATGACCGAAACCGTCGTTGGTGCGGGAACTTCCGCGGGTTTTCCAGTTGTCGCCAATCAAACCAAGTTCAAGATCGAGTTCGCCCGTTTCTAAAACCTTCCGTTCATTTTCGGCGGGACGGCAGACGATCATCTCCAAAACGCCTCCGTCATTCGGCGATTTTCTGATTTCGTCCAAACCCGCTTCGAGTTCATTAATTGATAAGTGTTTTGCAATCGTATCGAGCATAATTTTCTTGTTAGTGAATAGAAGATAGAGAATGGTGAATGGTGAATAGTTTTTTGACTGTTTATTTTTATAAACATATAGAATCTATTCACAATTCTCTATTCTCTATTCACTTTTTAACTCTTTTAACTTCAATAAACGGCGAATCTTTCTTTTCGCTCGTCGCGTAGATGGCTTCGCCGTCAACGCCGTAACAGATCGCTTCGCCCTGTTCGCGTTTGCCTAAGTCAATTATTGAGGGCTCATCTTTCCAAATCCCGTCAAAGTTTTTCGCGTCTTTCGGCAGAACCAACTCGTAGCCGTTGAAATAATCGCAGATGACGACGCGGTTTCCATCGGGAGAAATTTCGCCGCCGGTCAAAACTCCGTTCGGAATTGCCGGAACGCTTAGTCTGCCGATCTCTTCGGTTTTATTTTTGACATTTGTTTTGTAACCGGAAAGTCTATGAATCTGCGAAG
>JBGTRS010000632.1:0-2502 GCA_041940665.1 Pyrinomonadaceae bacterium
CATGCTTTTTAAATTCTCTGTTCATTTCCTCATAATGAAGTTATTGTTAATCACTTAATTTCAACCAATCAGCTAAAATTGCTCTTCTGATATATGATAATTTAACTTTTGAATTTGATAAATTTTACACCAAAATCTCTTTTCCCGGAAGATATTTTTACCAATACGAATTATTTACTTTTCAATAGTCTAAACCTTTATCCTTTTGGAATTTGCTCCTTACCGCTGACATTTTCCGCGTTAATTTGTTAGCATCTTACTTCGTTTTAAAGATGGAAGAAATTTCGGAAAATTCAAAAAATTCACTGGCTCCGCATATTGCTCTGCTGGCGGTGCAGTTGATGTTTGGGTCGGCGCCGATCCTCGGAAAGTTTGCCCTCGTCGCATTTCCGAGTTTTGCCATCGTCGGTTTCCGGGTCGGTCTCGGAGCGTTGGCGTTTTTTGTATTGCAGAAGCTAAACGGCGGTCTCGCTCTCGATAAACGTATCCATTATCTCTACTTCGCACTTTTCGCACTTTTCGGAATCGTCCTCAATCAGCTTTTCTTTTTTCACGGACTTTCTTTAACGACCGCGACGAACACTTCGCTTTTAGCCGTTCTGATCCCGGTTTTTGCGATCATCGCGAGCAGTTTTGTCGGCAATGATGTTTTAAGCTGGCAAAAAATTGTCGGAATTATCGTTGCCGGTTTCGGAGTGATTTATCTGATCGATCCTTCGAAAGCGAGTTTTTCGTCTGCGACGACGCAGGGCGATATTTTGGTTTTGCTCAATTCTCTTTCCTATGCGATCTATCTCGCCATTTCGAAAAAACTCATCAGTCATTACGGCTCCTTAAAATCCATCGCCTGGCTGTTTATTTTCGGAAGCATCGTCAATACACCGATCGGCTTATATTTTCTCGGTTCGGTCGAGTTTCAGGCAGTTTCAACAAAAGCCTGGCTTGCCCTTGCCGGAGTCGTTATTTTCCCGACGATCCTGGCATATTACTGGAACACCTGGGCTTTGGCGAGAGTCGAGCCTTCGATCGTCGCGGTCTATGTCTATCTGCAACCTCTGATCGGTACATTCTTAGCGATCACGATTTTGGGCGAGCCCTGGAATCCGCGAATATTTCTGGCGATGGCTCTCATTTTTGTCGGTGTTTTTTTGGTGACGAAGAAACGCAAACAAAAGAAAATCTTACCGGCAAATTAAATATAAAACCATTTAATTATCAACAGATGAACACAGATGGACACAGATAAAAACCGGATTTTTTTTGTAAATCTTTTCCTGTCCGTGTTTATCCGTGTTCATCTGTGGATGATTTTCCGTTGATAAAGGTCATCTTTACATTGCCGGAATCATCCAGTACGACCAGATCGGCCCGTTTGCCGACTTCGATCGAGCCGTGAGTTTTTTCAATCCCGAGCAGTCTGGCGGGATTTAATGAGGCCATCCTGGAAATTTCCGCATCGGAAAAACCTACCGATTTCATCAACCGGACGGCATCGAGCATCGTGATGACACTTCCGGCGATACTTCCCTTTTCGTTTTTCGTCCGGCCGTTTTCGACCGAGATCTTCTCGCCCCAGATCTCGAATTCCCCGTCGCCTAAACCCGTCGGCAGGACCGAATCGGAAATAAGCGAAACTTTTTCCGAATTCTTTGTTCGGACGGCAAATTTGAGCATTTCCGGGTGAACGTGAACGCCGTCGGCGATGATGTCGAAGGTCGCGTCGTTTTTTGTCAAAGCCCAACCGACGACGCCCAGGTCTCTATGATGCAAGCCGGTCATCGCATTGAAAAAATGCGTCAGATGTTTGGCTCCGTTTTGAAAGGCTTTTTCGAGCGTTTCCGTGTCCGCCCGGGTGTGGCCGATCGAAACGATCCAATTTTGAGCGGTCAGTTCCTTGATAAGTTCAATGCCGTTTTCGATCTCCGGAGCGAGCGTCGTCAGATGAATTCCGTTTTTTAGCTTCGGCAGAGCTTCGATCTCGTCGCCATTCTTGAAACTCCTGAAAAATTCCGGACGCAACGCCCCGCACATTTTCTCGTTGGCAAAAACGCCTTCGTAATGAACTCCCAAAACTTGGGCGATCGGCAAATCTGCCTGAATTTCCATCAGTTCATCCATCGCCTCGATGACCTTCTGATAATTTTCTTCAGAATCCGGCACCAGCGTCGGAAGCCAGGCCGATACGCCCTGCTGAGCCAGAAATGTTCCGACTTTGATCAGATCGCACTTGCTTGCTTCATTTACATCAACACCGACCGCACCGTGATTATGTATATCTATGAATCCTGCCATAATCCGTGAGTTTTCTATATTCAAAACTTCATCTGCACCGGCTCCGACCTTTGTTAAATCTATTATTTGACCATTTTCTATCAAAAGATTTTGAGATTTATCCGGTTTTTCAATCCGTGCGTTTTTTAACAATAAAGTTCTCATAGCCATAAATTTTCCGATTGTTTTTACATTCTTGCAAACAAAAAAAAGAGATTGTGAAAATTTCAC
>JBGTRS010000633.1:0-2496 GCA_041940665.1 Pyrinomonadaceae bacterium
GTTCATAAATTCCGCCTGATCGAGACTCGTTTCCAGAAAAAAGCGACAGAATTCGGTGAGTGTCCGATCCGATAGATTCCCGCGCCCGCCCAAATCGCCTTCACGCGGAAAATCAGCCGCTGCAAGAGCGGCTCGGTATTCTTTGCGGCGGCGCGCCAGACCGCGGCTCGCGTTCCATAAACCGTAACCGGGAAAATTGATGCGGTAGAAATAAGCGTCGGTAAACAGACGTGCGACGCGACCGTTGCCGTCTAAAAACGGGTGAATCCACATCAGGCGATGATGCGCCGCCGCCAGAGCGATGACAGGGCGCAAGCCCCGCATTTTTGACGGATCGTAAAACTCACCGAATCGCCGGATGAATTTATCCAATGATTCGGGAACGGGCGGCAGATGACGACCGACAACGACTTGGCGCTTTCGAGTTTCCCCCGCTTCGACCCACGCCCGATCGTCATCACCTTCGCCTTTTACCCAGCGCAGGCGTTCCGGCATTTCCCCGTAAAATTCGCGGTGCAGCCAGAGCAAAAACTCCGGTGTGGCAAAAACTCGTTTCCGGCTCCGTGAGGAGGCGTTCGATGATCTTCTTTTGAACTTCGATATGAACGAGGCTTTCGATCTGCAGATTGCGCTTGTCATCTTCTTCGGAGTATTACTTTCTCATTGCCCGCTGAATGTCGACCGGGTGCGTGTTGTGCCCTTCGATCAGGATGCTGTAATAGCTGTTGACAATGCGCAACAAAGCCTTGACGCCTTCGAGCGTGAGCGGCGACAATCTCCCTTCGAGACGCGCGGACGCGGCGTGAACTTTAACGACTAAATCTTCCAATTCGCCGATCTTTTCGGGAAAAAGCGGTTCAAATTGTGAAATTTCCGTGTACAATTTTTAGTTTTAACAATTAAATTTCGGGCGCGTTTACAAATAATAGTTTTTTTTCTCGCAAAAAGATAACAGATGATTTTTTGACAGGTAAAATGACAGGTATGGCACCACATTTAAACCTAACCCTGTAATAAAATAGCAGAATCCTGCAGTGCGATAAAGTTTTATTGTTGATTGGTAAGATGAGAGGTAAAAATTTCAAAAAAGCGCGTGAAAATTACTCAACAAATTGAAAATATCATTTTCAAAAAATAAGTTTTTTCGCGAAATTTTTATCCGAAGTTGCCCGCACGAGCAGAGGACATCTCGCCGATTGTTCAAATGCCATTGTCGCTTAGACACGATTCTATGAACACAACCGAGAAATTTCTCGGAATCGAGCAGGATTTGACTTTAGTTCTAGGCGACCAATTCGGAACTCAGAATTAGCAGTTGTCTGATAAAATCCAATTTATTTCTTGATAGGTGTTGACGTCAAAGCTGATCCGAATTTTTCCGGTTTATCTTCGGTTGATTCTTATTACAAATTTTGAAAATTATATTAAGTTCTCAAACTAACCCTGCACACAATTTTCAACAAACCTGCTTATAAAGCCCACCACTTCCCTTTGTAAATCTTCATCTGATACATTCTCGCCGAGCAGAAAGTGTACTGCACGTTTGACTCCGACAGCATCGTTTTTCAGGAAATTCTCTTTTAATATTGTGAGCGCTCTTTCACAATATTCGTCCGTGCCAAGCGAAAGAAATCTTTCGGCGACTTCTTCCGGTCCGGTGCCGAAATTGCGAACCGTATAAAACAAATCGTAAGCATCTTTATTCTCGCCGCGATTAAAAAAGGCAATTGCTTTAAGGACGACAAAAGCTCCCGGTCCGCAGACCCGAATCTTTCTATTGTCAATGATTTCGCCCTTGATCGTCGGACCGTTTAATGTAACCTCGATATAATCGGTAAACGCCAGCATCAATCCATCTGTCGGAAGCGCCGCGAAATCCTTTTCTAGATTCTTGAATCTTCTGACTTTGCTAGCATCCTCTTCTGTCGCGGGAATCAAAAAATCTATGGTCACCTTACCCCCGGCCCCCCCATCGTTTATCTGCCACCGCTGGTTGGTCGGATTTCCCTTTTCGTTCGTATCGGGCTTAAAACCGGCACTTCTCAGCCGCTCGGTTATATTTTGGTATAGCTGATCGTCATAAACGGCGATCGAAAGTCCGATGTCAAGGTCCATCGTTCCGGCGTGCGGTTCAACCCCTTCAGGCAGATTCGATTGATCGATGATTAATGACGGAACGAGACCGCCGACGATCACGATTTCCTCCATAAAATCGCCAAGGATCGTGCAGACGTAGCGGCAGGTCATGAGAACCAGTTCGACCTGATCGCCTTCGTAACCGGTGATGCTCTTCGGCTTACTCTTCTGCATCCGACCTCCAGCTCAGATATTGTTCCCGCAATACTTCTGCTGCCTCTTTTGCCCTTTCCGGATGACCTTTCAGATCAAGGTAAATCTGAATCGGATGGGCGCAAATTATACCCTCCCGGTCGGAAGCTCCGTCGAAAACTCCTTCATCGTTTGGGATCACTAGCCAGACATTGCTTCCCTTCTCAC
>JBGTRS010000634.1:0-2493 GCA_041940665.1 Pyrinomonadaceae bacterium
TTTCAAGTGCCGCATCGCCGCCGCCGACGATAAGTACCTTTTTATCCATTGCTTTTTCCTTATCGCGTTTGCCCGATTTTAAGATTCCGTTGTTCTTGAAACGGTTTTCGCCCTCAATACCGAGGGTTTTTCGTTTGATGCCGGTGGCGATAATCAAAGCCCGTGCCGAAAATTTATCGCCGTTATCCAACAATACGGATTTTTTTTGAGGATTGATCTCCTTGACGTCAGAATCAAGTTGAAGCGTAAACCTTCTCTTTTTGATCTGGCGGACAAATGTATCTCTCAGCTCTTTTCCGTTCGCGGCTTCGAGTCCTAAATGGTTTTCAACCGGATTGTAAGTCCAGAGAAGTTGTCCGCCGAGTTCCGAAGCCGACTCCAGAAGCAGAGCCTTCAGTTTTAGTTCATCACACCAAAGAGCCGCCGAAAGTCCCGCCGCTCCGCCACCGACAATTATCACATCAAAATCTCCGGCTTCATTCATAAAGGCATTTTATAGTATAAGATAAAAGTATTGAACAGGACGGAAATCTTCGTGTTTTCTGGTAAGTTCAGATAGCGAAAAGTTGGATTTAAAATTAAGCGAGGGAAACGTCTCCCACACCGCTTCCCTCTTTATTCGCGTTGATTACAGGGCGTAATCAAGCACGAATCCTAAAAAAATTAATATATAAATACTTTGTTGGCTTATATTTGCCGATTGCTAATTATTTCTTATCCGTTCAAATATTGAACAACTGTGCAAAATATGCCACAATCGTTTCACTGTGTCAAGTCCAAACACAAAAGAAAATAGGGAATATGTTCGAAGGCTCATCGAAGTTTGCGGAACCTCGCGTCCGAAGGAGATCGCCGCACTTTTAGATATTTCATATTCCGCCGCAAAAAATTATCTTAGCGGAAGATTGCCCGATGCCAAAATTCTTCTTGTAATTTCCGAGCAAACAAATTTTTCCATCCATTGGCTTTTAACCGGGAAAGGCGAAAAGTTTATTGATGAAGAGCTCAATGAAAATTTGAGTTTGCTGGTCAATAATCTGACGGAAATAGCCGATCCGGATTTTCTTGTCGAATTGGGCAAATTTTTAAATCTATATAATCTGAAAAAAAGATACACCCCTACCGATCCACCAAAAACGGTGAAATTAACTCCCGACAAAATTAGGGAGGAGAAGGTGTGGGAAGAAAAATCTTCCGACCTTCCATCTAATCCGAGCTAAACACGAAAATTTTTAGTGAATCAAGGGAGGATAAAGTTATCGGAACATTTTTGGGATAACCGTTCAAACCCGCACTTGATCTCTATCTTTAAATGAAAGCCCGCTGTTTAAGCGATTATCCAAGCAGATCGCTCAGGAAATCCCGAATGATCATTATGATCGAATTATCTTTCTCGGCATTATCCTCCGTATCACCGTAAATGACGCATTCGGCACAGGTTAAACCGCCGCCTGATCCGTCATCGGATTTATTTCCTGTATTCATATCACCATCATCAGCTAAAGCAACTGAACAGAAAAGACTGATAATCAAGAAAAGTTTCATCGTTAATTTCATTGTTTTTATTCTCCTAGTTAGTGGTTTTATCTTGATACTGAAAAGTATCGGGTTTATACTAACAAAGTTGCTCCGTATAGGTTTTATGAAATCTCTCCACCTAAAATCCGTATTTTCTGTAAAAAAGCTCCTTCAACTTGAACGGTGCGGAAGGTATGCTGAAGCTGTTCAAGAACTAAATGAGATCTGGGAAGACAAGAGTGATTTCCCGAATGTCGAAAATGTTGATAAACGCCAGGCGGCCGAGATACTTCTGCGGTGCGGCAGTCTGATCGGATTTTTGGGGCATAATGAACAGATTCCCGATTCACAGGAAAAATCAAAAAATCTTTTGACGGAAGCCCATCAGCGGTTTCTGGATATTTACGATATTGAGAAAATCGCCGAATGCGAGAACTATCTGGCACTTGCCTATTGGCGTTCCGGCGAATATGAGGAAGCGGAAACCTGGATTGATGAGGCTCTCGCAAGAAATTTGCCCGCATCGAGTTTTGTCCGGTTATACAGCGTTATAACCAAAAGCGGCAACCTTTTATCAAACGGAAAATATGAAGAGGTCGTCGAAATTTTGGAAAGGGAAAAAGAGTTTTCTCTGAAATTCGGCGATGAATGCTTAAAAGGAGACCTCTATAATCATCTCGGCCTTGCTCTTAAAAACCTGAATAAAATTTCCGAAGCACTGGAATGTTTTGAATTGGCCAAATTCCATCATCAAAGATCGCAGCATCAAATCTATCTGGGAGGTGTTGAAAACAACATCGCTCAACTTTGCAAATTGCAGAAGAAGTTTGATAAAGCCCACCGGGCGATTGATAATTCGACGGAGATATTCAGATCAATAAAAGCTGTTGAAAGATACGGTTTTGCACTCGATACAAAAGCATTGATCTATTTCGACGAAGAAAAATTTGAAAAGGCTCTCAAAACGGTTGAAAA
>JBGTRS010000635.1:0-2490 GCA_041940665.1 Pyrinomonadaceae bacterium
GTTCCGACATTTATTCGCTCGGCATAATTTTTTATGAAATGCTGACGGGCGAAGTTCCGTTCACGGCGGACACGGCGACCGATCTGATGATGAAGCATTCACAATCGCCGCCGCCGCCGCTCATCGCCTTTCGCGATGACGTGCCGGAAGAGATCGAACCGGTCTTGCTCAACGCTCTGGCAAAAAATCCCGATAAACGCTATCAATCGGCCGCCGCTTTTGCCGAAGATCTGAGCGAAGCGGTCAAAACGGATGATGAAGACGACACGATCGTGATTCCGAAAGTCAATACGGCCGCCGCCGCCGGCGGAAACAGTGTCTGGAAAACCGCATTTATCGTTTTGGCCGGAATCTCATTGCTGGCATTCGGTTTGATCTACTGGACGAGTATGAAGCAAACCGATCCGGCGACCATCGTCAAAACGGACGCCAACGGAAAACCCGTTCAGCCCTTGAATCCGGCAACGGGATTAGGCGAACAGAATCTTCCGAATATGGATCAGTTTCCCTCAAATTCCTTATCGGATATGGATCCTTCCCTGCTTCCGCCCGATCTTGGCGGAACGGGCGGTGTCGTCGATGACGGCGGCGGATACAGCAACCCCTGGGACAACGGCGGAATGCCGCCCTCCGGAGCTCCCGTCTATGAAGGCGGAGGCGATATGGTCACGATTCCCGGCGACGGTAGTATCTTTATGCCGAATCCCGACGGCGGCGGTGTGATCTTAGTTCCGAAACCGATGCCGCCGAAGGAAGAAACCAAAAAAGGCGACGAAACGAAAACGGATAAAGGGACGAAAACGGACGGGACAAAGCCGGAAGTAAAACCGTCTGAAACGCAAAATCCGAAAAACGATAATACAAAAACGGATAAACCTGCTACGGACAAGCCGAAAACGGAAACTCCGCCGAAACCGGCCGAGAAAACACCGCCTAAAAAGGAAACGGCAAAACCCTCATCGCAAAGCCGCAAAATCAAAAGCGGTGTCGAGCAGGATACTTAAAAAGTAAAAAGGTAAAAGGAAAAAATTCGAAAAATCAAACTGCGTGGATTATTTCACGCAGTTTTTTTTCGTTATCGAAGATCATCTGGCTTTCGACCACAAAACAGGGCATTTCAAAATGAAGATTCTTTAATTTAACCGCATCTTTGGCGGTTGTCAGCAACGCTTCGGCGTTGTTTTCTTTTGCTTTTTTTTGGAGTTTTTCAACGTCCTTTTGAGTATAAAAATAATGGTCGCCAAATCTTTCAGTGGCGACGATGGTGAATTTCTCACGAATTAATTGGTTAAAAAAGTTGTTCGGATTTCCCAACGCACAAAAGGCTAGATATTTTGGATTTTGGACTATGGATTTTGGACTATGGATTTTAGACAAATGATCTGTTTTATTGGAGGCAGTAAAAATCGGAGCAAATTTATTATATTTTTTTATGAGTTCTTTTGTTTTATCAACATTTTCAACTAAATTTGCTCTTGTGATAATAAATACGTCGGCTCTTTTTAAGTTTTCAAGCGGTTCTCTCAGTATTCCGGCGGGCAGGAGTTTGCCATTGCCGAACGGGTTGGTCGCATCAATTGTGACGATGTCCAGGTCTCTTCGGATTTTTAAATGCTGAAACGCATCGTCCAGGACCAAAGCCGTGATGCCGAATTCATTTTTTGCCCATAGCCCGGCTTCGACGCGGTTGGCATCCGCCATAACAAAGGCTTTGCCGAGAAGTTTTTCGGCAAGTTCGAGCGGTTCATCGCCCGCCTTGCGGGCATCGGCGAAAATTTTTTCGCCGTCCGAGACAAGAACTCTTTCCTTTTCATTTTCGCGTTTGTATCCGCGGGAGATGACGCAAACCTTTTCACCCTTTCTTCCGCCAAAACTTCCGCGACAAAAGCGACGAGCGGAGTTTTTCCCGTTCCGCCGACGGTTATGTTTCCGACGGAAATCACGGGAACTCCCAAAGATTCGGAGTTGAGCGAGCCTTTTTCGTAAAGTTCATTTCGCTTATTGATAATTTTGCCGTAAAGCCAGCCGACCGCAGAAAGCATATTTTAATTATCAGTTGAGCAGTTAAAACACGCAACTCTATACGGAATTAAACCTACGAAAAGCACGATACTACACGAGAATTTAATAAAAATTTTCCGTGCAGTTTCGTGTCTTTCGCAAATCTATTTTTTATTCGTCGTCTGAATCAGTCTTTCGAGTTTGATGTAAGCCGAACCGCTGTCAATGCTTTGTTCGGCGAGGCGGGCGGCCTGACGGCGCTGCAGACCGCCTCGATCGCGAGTGCCCTGCCGTTCACATTCGTGATCGCCGGCATGGGGCGCAGGTAGTGGACCGATAGCTCATTCAACTCGAAGCCGCCTTCGAGGTCGACCACCTCGTCGACGTCGCCGCCGGTATCGACGGCGAACGACCCGTCCCTCGAGACCATGGGCTGGTCGATGAACCGGGCGCCGTCAAACCAATGGCCGTTCTCGAAGCGCACCATCG